>JBJEUC010000106.1:0-20749 GCA_051883635.1 Candidatus Fimadaptatus sp. | reverse complement strand
GATAATCACCGGCTCGGTGCCCACGGGCTATCAGCTGGATTCGGTGGACGTGCAGCCTTCCGAGATAGCCGTGGCCGGGTCGCAGCGCTTCCTGGATTCGCTCTCGGCGGTGCAGATATACTCGATAAACGTGAACAGCATGAAGGAGACCACCACCAAGACCACGCGCGTGAACCGGCAGAGCGACATGCGCTACCTCTCGACCGAGGAGGTGCTGGTAACGCTGCACATAAGCGAAAAGCAGCGCACGCACGTATATGAGCAGCTCACGCCCGAGCTCACGGGCGAACCGGCCTCGCCCCTGCTCAGGGCCAGCGCCGAAAGCGGAACGGGATTTAAGGTCACTGTGACCGGGCCCTACACGCAGATGGCCGCGCTGGAGCGCGACAGGATACGGCTCTTCGTGGACGTGTCCGGGTTGACGGCGGGCACGTATGAGCTGCCGGTGCACGGGGAGATAGAGGACGGCGACGACATGGATATGGCGATATCCCCCGCGACGGTAACGGTTACGATAGAGTGACGCGGCGCAGCGCGCGGCCTGCGGACTGCCGCCGAGGCCCCGGGTGAGCCGGGAGGGCGCGGGCCCTTGCGGGCAGCCGGAGCGCAGGCCGAAGGCGCGGCGAGGGGAGTATTCCCCTCGGGCAGGAAGCTGCGGCGGGGAGAAGGGCAAGGTCGTTTTTGAAAAGCAGGGGCGCGGCTCACGGGCCGCGCCTGTTTTAGGCGGCGGGAACAAACGGATGCCGACAGCCGCCTTATATACGGCACATGCGCGCGGGCGCGGAAGGAGAGAGGCTGATGGGGCTCAACGGTTTTACTGAATGGCTGTTTTCTGCACTGCTCAGCTGGATGCAGATAATATACAACTGGCTGTGGTCTATGCTGGCCAGCGGCGGCCAGAACGAGTTCATGCCCTGGTTTTCGGATAACTGGCTCAAGATCGTGCTGATACTGATAATAGTCGGGCTGGTGGTGGACTACACGATATACCTGATGCGCTGGCAGCCCTACCATGTGTGGCTGACCACGCTCAGGCGCGCGCGTGGATACGTGTCGCGGCCCTTTACCAGGGAGCAGCCGCGCATGCACTATGCCGGATACCGCCGCGTGCTGGAGGGCTGCGAGGGCGAGGAGGTCGGCGCCGGCGCGGCCGGCGCGGCCGGTGCGACCGGTGCGACCGGTGCGACCGGTGCGGCCCGGCGCAGGTCGGCCGGGACATACGAGGCCAGGCCGCGCACACAGCGCGCGGCGGGCACGCTGGAGGTGCGGCCGGTAGAACGGGCGGCGGCGCATCCCAATACGCGGCCCGCGCGCCCGGAGCGCAGCGCATACGCCCGGCGCGCGGACGGCCAGCGCGCATACGGCAACGTGGCGGAGGAATACGCGCCAGTGAGCGCGGTGCATGAGGACAGGCGGCCCGCAGGCGTAGCGGCGGAGGAATACGCTTCGGTGAATGTGGCTCGTGAGAATGAGCGGCCCGCAGGCGTAGCGGCGGAGGGATACGCTCCGGTGAGCGCGGCGCTGGCCGACGAGCCCGAGGGCGGCATGGCACTGGACGCGGACGGCTATGTGCCGGAGACCGTGAGCGCGCCCGGGGAGGGCGAACCGCTGGAGTTCGGCGAACCGCCCGCGTTTGCGCGCAGCACGCGCGAGAGCGCGCCGGTATATGGGCGCGCATATCAGCGCCCCGGCCAGTCCTTCATGCCCATAGGCGTGGAGAGCGACACGAGGCCGCAGGTGGAGCTGCCCGACATGGAGGGCCTGGACATGCTGAACGGGCATGACGCCGCAGCGGAGCCGGAGCGGCCGGCCCGGACGCAGGCCTGCGCCGGAGCGGAGAGCCTTCCGGGCGATACCTATGAAACGCGCCGCAGCGCCCGGCAGGCGCAGGCGCAGCGCAACGCGCGCCGGTACGAGGGCGCGGTCGAGCCGACAGGCAATGCGCGCCGGTACGAGGGCGCGGTCGAGCCGACGGGCAATGCGCGGCGGTACGAGGGCACCGTTCGCCCGGCGGAACGCGCGGCGGGCGCGGCCGGACAGACTGCGCCGCGCACGATAAGCGTGCGCGAGACGGGAATAACGCGCGAGATAGACTTCGACGACGAGATAGACTGAGCGCGCGGAATACGCAAAGGGGAAAGACGATGATAAGGCGCAACGGACGGATAACGGCATTTGTGGGCAATTACGGCAGCGGCAAGACGGAGATCGCCCTGAGCACGGCGCTGGACATAAAGGCGGCGGGCGCGGACGAGGTCATGCTGGTGGACCTGGACATAGTGAACCCCTACTTCCGCAGCTCCACGCAGCGCAAGAGGCTGCTGGACAGCGGCGTGGAGGTGGAGCAGCCGTCCTTCGCGCTCACCACGGTGGACATACCGGCGCTGCCGGCCACCATACTCCGGGCGTTTGAGCGCCCCGCGCTGCAGGTGATACTGGACGTGGGTGGCAACGACACGGGCGCGGCGGCGCTGGGCCAGTACCGGCCCTATCTCGAGCGCGAAGGCTGCGACCTGCTGTATGTGATTAACGCGCTGAGGCCCCTGTCGGGCTGCGCGGACGACATAATCGCCATGATGGCCGAGATACAGGGCCGCGCGCGCGTGCCCGTGACCGGGCTTATCAACAACACCAACCTGCAGGACCAGACCACGCCGGAGGACGTCGCCGCGGGCCACGAGATAGTGCGGGAGGTATCCCGGCGCACGGGCATACCGATACGTGGCGTGGGCGTGCAGCCCGGGCTTATCGGGCGGTTGCCGGACGAGCTGCGGGAGCTGGCCTTTCCGGTCGAGCGGCGGATGCGGCTGGAGTGGCTCGAAGGGGCGGAGTGAGGATACTGTATCGGGGCGCGGCGGGAACGACCTGCCGCGCCCCGTTTGTATGTGCGGATGGGTCAAGGGGCGGGAGGGGCTGGCGTATGGGCAGGACGGGTGGCATGACGGCGCGCGGCGCGGAGGGGGAATGCCTGAGCGGCGGTATGTGAATGGCGATGGGCGGTGCGCGGGTCTGCCGTGAGGGCGTGCATGCACGGCAGATGTGCGGAGCGGCCATGTACAGTTACGTAATCGCGGCGGGATAACGCCTGCCTGGCGGTATGCGAATGACGATGTCTGCGCGTGCATCTGTCGGTAATGCGTTCCTACCCGGCAGATGTGCGGAGCGGCCATGTGCAGTTACGTAATCGCGGAAGGATAGCGCCTGAGCGGCGGTATGTGAATGGCGATGGGCGGTGCGTGGGACGACAATGATGTGTGCCCTGCTAGGCACATGTGCGGAGCGGCCATGTGCAGTTACGTAATCGCGGAAGGATAGCGCCTGAGCGGCGGTATGTGAATAGCGATGGGTGGTATGCGGGTCTGCCGTGGGGGCGTGCCTGCGCGGCAGATGTGCGGAAATGTCATGCACAGCGGCGCAAGCGCGGTGGAGGGATGTCTGACCGGCAGCATGCAAATGACGATGGCTGCGCGCAGGACTACCGTGAGGGCGTGTCTGCCCGGCAGATGTGCGCAAACGGTCATGTACATTAGCGCAATCGCGGCGGGATAGCGCTTGCCCGGCAGCATGCGAATGGCAATGTCTGCGCGTGCATCTGTCGACAATGCGTGCCTGCCCGGCATACGCACGCCCTGCCCGCCGCCAGCGCCCCATCCGTCCCCCCCCACTCGCACGCAGAAAAGCGGCCCCGCGCATCCGGTAACGATGCGCGGGGCCGCCTCTGTGAGCGCCCGGGTGAGGGCCTATTCGGCGTAGGTCATGTCGTCAACCGTCCAGCCGGCCAGCACGCGGCGCATGTCCAGCGCGATGTCGCGGGCGGCGGGCAGGTCGTGGTCCAGCCAGTTGCCGCATTCGCGGGAGGCCTGGGCCCCGGGGATGGGGCCGTCGAACGCGGCTATGAAGTCGAGCGTGTCGCGGAACAGGTCGAGCGCCTGCTGGTGCGTTATGCCGCGCGTGAGGAAGTAAAAGCCCGTGCGGCAGCCCATCGGCCCCACGTACACTATCGAGTCGGTGAGGGCGCTGTTGCGCACATAGGTGGCAAAGAGATGCTCGAAGGTGTGCAGCGCGGGGTTGGTCAGGTAGCGCCCGGCGTTGGGCGTCACCATGCGTATGTCGTAGGTGACTATGTCCCCGTCTATGCGGGAGATGTAGAAGCCGGGCCTGAGCACGTCGTGGTTTATCGTGAAGGAGGTTATCTTGTTCATGCCTTTTCCTCCAGTCGGGTGAGGGAGTTGGCGCGGAGGCAGACCGGCTCGTCGTCCACGCTTATGAACACGTCCAGCGGGCTTATGTTCTGCACCAGCGTGCGGTCGGCGCTGAACTTGAGCGAGCGCAGCGCGTTTATGTAGTCGACTATCTCTATGTTGGTGGCGTACCATATGTCGCTGCGGCCGCCGGCGGTGGCGCAGAAGTTCTCTATCAGGTCCCAGTTGCCGTCCCGGTCGAACTCGAAGGAATGGCCCCACATGTAGAACAGGCGCGGCTTGGCTTTGTAGTAGCGGTCGTTCAGGAAGCGCTCCCACAGGTCGCCCAGCCCGTTGTGATGGCAGGTGGGGTCCCAGGTCAGGAAGTCCTGCGGCACGTCGAAGCGGCCGGTTGAGCGCGTGGTGCGCGAATACTCCACGCCCAGACCGCGCAGCAGCGCTATCACGCTGTCGCTGAAGTCGCCGTAGGGGTAGCTCATGCCGCGCAGGGGATAGCCCGCCAGCGGCTCCAGTATGCGCCGGTTCTCGATGACCTCGTCGGCCACCTGGGGCAGGGGTATCTGCGTGGGGAAGGGGTGCGTGTGCATGTGCAGGCTCAGCTCGTGCCGCCTGGCCAGCGCACGCGTCTCCTCGGCGTTCATGTGCCAGGCGTCGGCGCCGCTCATGTCGTAGCTGCTGTTCAGGTGAAAGGTGCCGCGTATGCCGTGGTCGTCGAATATGCGGCTCAGGCGCACGTCGAATTTGACGCCGTCGTCATAGCTCATCGTGAGGGCGTGTGTTACGCCGCCCGGCCAGCGGTTAAGCGCTATTTTCATGTCGAATTACCTCCTGCTTCGGTGCTGCAGCCTCAGGCGGGCCGCGGCGGTATATTACAATTCTACTCGCACCCGCCCGTATGTCAACCGCTTTTTTTACAATATGCTCAACAAAGGGAGCATTTTGCGCACCTGTATTGACGGGCCGGAGGTTTTGAGATATAATTTATGTAAAACAGGTTTAATCTACATAAATATGAAACCCTGAAACAGGCAAACGGCCTCGATAAAATTAACGCTACTTTATGTGCGGGTTAAAGGCAGGTGCTTGGTGTGGCTATTAACGGTTGCTTGACACTGGCTTGGCTTGAGGAAGACGATCCCTCGCGCGGCTTTTTTCGCGTGCGCCCGGCCGCGGTCATATCCGCCGAACCTGAGGCATATGTCCATGGCGGCGAATATGGCGAGGAGGGCTTTTTGCGCGTTGTACCCGACAAAAACGAAATGAGCACATTCAAGCTGCGCATGCGCACGCTGGGCAGGCTGTGCCTGATAGACCTGCGCGCGCATCCGCGCGAAAACGACAAAATACGGCAAAACAAAAACTACGCGCTGGGCACCGACCACAATCCCTTCATGATATATTCCGACGTGATACGCAGGCTCCCGGACGACCTGGTCTGCCAGCTGGCCGACAGCCGGGGCGAGACCGTCACGCGCAGGGCGTTCCTGCGGGAGGGCGCGGAGCTTTGCGGGCCCTACTGCGTGGCGGAGGACGGATGGCGCGAGTGCGAGGAGTACGCGCGCGTGCCCCAGGAGCAGTGCCCCGGCCGCATACTGGAGCTGAACGACGGCCGGAGCGGCTGCGCGACGCTGATAATAAAGCGCGTTGAGGACGTGAACGCGCTCAGCCTGAGCCCGATAAGCGACTTCGTGCCCGAGCGCGAGCCGCGCGCGCGGCCGCAGCCCGCGCCCGAGCCGAGCCATGCCGCGCCCGAGCCGCAGCCCGCGCCGGAAAGCGCGGAGGCGAAGCAGGACGACGGCGCGGACTACGCGCTCAGGCGGCTCAAGGAGCAGATGGGCCTCAACCCCCGCAAGGGCCGCAGCCTGAGCGAGGTGGTGGACGAGCAGTGGCGCATGCGGCGTCAGGACGAGCTGGGCCAGACGGTGCCGCCGCTGGCCGCCTCCGAGCCGGTGAGCAGCCCCGCCGAGCGCGCGCTGGAGGCGATATCCGCCGCGTGGCAGTTCAGCGGAGCGCGCGCGCCGCTCATACAGGGCATTATCGCCCGGGACGAGCTGATGCGCAGGCTGTTTGAGGTGTATGAGCCGGGCGGGCAGCGCGCGCCCACCGACGCGCGCCTGGTGGAGCTGGAGGCCGAGCGCCTGCGCCTGATAACCGAGCTGGACGGGCTCAGGCGGCGCACGCGCGAGATGAAGGCCGAGGTACTGCGCGAGCTGCGGCAGACCGGCGAGGCCGACGCCGAGGCCCTGCGCAACAGCATAGTGCTGCTGGACGAGCAGGTGGAGCTGCGCAAGTGCCGCCTGGACGAGCTTGAGGCGAGCGCCCGCTCGCTGGAGGAGGAGATAACCAGGGCGCTGGACAGGCCGCTGACCGAGCGGCTGGCCGGAATGCTGGCCGATTCGCGGCTGCGCGAACTGCTGCCGACCGCCGAGTCGCACGCGCCCGAGCGCGCCCCTGAGCAGCCGCCGGAGCAGCCTTCCGCGCGCGCGCTGCTGACCCCGGAGGAGCTGACCGACCGCGTGTCGCTGTGCCTGTGCGCGCACGGCTGGCAGTTCAGCCGCGACGACATAACGCATATGCTGACCGTGATGGCGCTGGGGCGGCCGCTGATACTCTCGGGCTTTGCCGGCTGCGACGATATGCGGCTGGGCGAGGCGCTTTGCGAGGCACTGGGCGATGCGGGCCCGGGCCCATGCGTGCGGCTCAACGGCGGCGAGGGCGCGTCGGAAGGCGGCGGCCGTTGCCTGAGGGCGGTGCTGGACTATCCGGACGGCAGCCCGGTCAGGGCCGCGCAGCTGGACGCGGGCTTCCTGATGCGTGACACCTCCGTGCTGTGCCTGCCGGGCGAGCTGCCCGAGCTGCCGGAGCTGGACGAGGCGAGCTTCGGGCGGCTGCTGGGCGGCCGGCTGAGCGAGGCGGTGCGGGACAGGCTGATGGCGCTGACCGCGCGCCTGGGCGAGTTCGGCGCGCGCGTATCGCACGGTGCGCTGTACGACTGCGCGCGCTATGTGGCGGCGGCCGCGACGCGCATGAGCGGCGGCGAGGCGGGGGCGCTGGACTACGCGCTGGCCTCGCGCGTGCTGCCGGCGGTGATGCTCACGGCGTCCGACGCGCTCATAAGGGCGCTGCCGGGCATATTCGAGGGCATGGAGCGCTGCATGCGGATAATGCGCGCGCCGCTGCCGGTGGACAGGTGACGCGGAGCTGGGTAAAATATGGTGAAGGCGAAGTGGCGCTCTCCCGGCAAGGGAGAGCGCCACTTCAGCCAGCTGATAAAGTTTTATAGGATGGCTTGCTCAATCGGATGTGACGGCGCATACGTCACTTCTGACATTTTCCGGGAGCAACCGTTACGGAGAAAACCCAATTCCGTTCCAGTTGCCGCCTGTAAAAGCCGCAGGATCTCAGGCAATCGGCCCTTCAAGTTGACAAAGCCCGCTTCTCTTTGTTGAAGCGGACTTTGTCAGTAATTTGAGCCCCGGCACGCAGCTGCATGCCGGGGCTGAGCGCATCAAGGCGTATCAGATCGGTGCGCGTGCCTTCACGCGCGGGAGCGTTACTTCTGCGCGAGCGGTATCGCGCCGCTCCAGGCGCAGTTGCCCTCGCCGTCGTCCAGCTGCACGCGCAGGTAGGTCTCGTTGCGCTTGATGGGGTACTCGGCGTGGGTGATGAGGCCGCTCTCCGCCTCGAAGCAGCGCTTGCCGGCCCAGGGGAGGTTGCTGTAAAATACTATGCGGCGGGTGGGCTCGCAGTCGACCACGAGCGCCTCCCCGGTGGGCTCTATCTGTATGAAGCGCGGGCCCTGGCTGGCGTACATACGCCCTGCGCGCATGGCCTCTTTCAGGCTGTCAAGCGTGAGCTCGGCGGCGTTTACATATGTAAACGAGCGCGTGTGCTCGCCGGTATAGGTGTGCGAATCGTCCGAGGATACCACCGGGGTGTACTTGCCGTGCGTATAGGTCAGGTCGACGAACTGGGACGCGTCGGCGCGGGCGGCGTTCCACGGCACGCCCGAGGTGGAGTTGTATATCTCAATGGCGGTGAGGCCCCTGAGCGGCAGCGTGACCTCGAGCGTGTTGAGCGACCAGGAGGGGTGGGCGAGTATGGCCATGCCGCCGAAGGAGTTGATGGCGTCTATGGCCTCCTGCGCGCACTGGCCGCGCCCGGGCGGATCCAGCTGCGGCTCGCCCGAAAGGCCTATGCCGACTATGTGAATGCACTGGTCGGAAAGCATGTAGTCGTACTCTATGCCGCCGGTCAGCAGCATGTTTCCATCCATGCGGGGCAGGGATATCTTGCGGTGGTCGGTCAGCGCGAGAAAGTCGTAGCCCTTGGCGCGGTATATCTCCACCGCCTCCTCCGGAGTGCGCTTGCCGTCGCTGACGGTGGTGTGAGTGTGCAAATTGCCCTTGTACCAATTCAGCTTTTCATCAAACAGCTTCATTGTCGAACTCCTTTGCTTGGACTGTTTGCCGCTAGCATAGCATATTTATGTTAACGCAATGCGGGCGTTTGCGGCGGCGCGCGCAAAATTTGTCGGGGCGGAATGATGCTGCACCTTTTTGCAAATGCGCTTGAATACTCGCCGGATAGGGGATATAATAATGTAAGCGGTGCAGGGCGCGGCGCGCCCGGCGATACTATTGCAAATGGAGATGGTAATATGATTATTACAAACGCAAAGATACTCTTGGGCGACCGCTTCGTTACCGGAGTGGACGTGCGCGTAAGCGGCGTTAATATTGCCGAGCTGGGCGTAGCGCTGAGCGGCGAGGACAAGCTGGACGCGCAGGGCCGCGTGCTGGCCCCCGGCTTCTGCGACATACACATCCATGGCTACGGCGGATACGACACCATGGACGGCGCCGAGGCGGTGCTGAAGATGAGCGAGGGCCTGGCCACCCACGGCTGCACCTCCTTCCTGGCGACCACCTGCAGCGCGCCCGTGGAGCCCTCCGCGTTTGCGGTGCGCGGCGTGAAGAAGGCCATGCAGGCGCAGCAGGCCGAGGGCAAGCAGGGCGCGACGATACTGGGCTGCCACATGGAGGGCCCGTTCCTCAACGACGCCAAGCGCGGCGCGCAGGACCCCAACGGCATACTGAAGCCCTCGGTGGAGACCTACGAGCAGATAGTGGGCGAGGCGGGCGACATAGTGCGCCTGATGACCATCGCGCCAGAGATAGAGGGCGCGCGCGAGCTGTGCCTGTACGTGCGCCCGGGCGTGAAGCTGGCCGTGGGCCACACCGTGGCCACCGCCGAGCAGGTCGAGACGGCGGCGGGCTGGGGCTGCTCCCAGATAACGCATATGTTCAACGGCATGAATGCGCTGCATCACCGCGAGCCCGGCGTGCCCGGTCAGGCGCTGGCCGATGAGAACTACTCGGTGCAAATGATTGCGGATCTGGTACACCTGCATCGCTCGGCGCTCAAGCTGTGCTACAACGCCAAGGGCTACGAAAAGTGCATACTTATAACCGACGCCATGGCGGCCACCTGCATGGGCGACGGCCGCTACAAGCTGGGCGCGCTGGACGTGATAGTGAAGAACGGCGAGGCCCGCCTGCCCGAGGGCAACCTGGCCGGTTCCACCCTCACGATAGAGCGCGCGGTCAAAAACATGATAGAGACCGTGAAGATACCCGCCGAGCAGGCGCTGCAGATGGCCTCGCGCGTGCCGGCGCAGTCCATCGGCATGGACGACCGCGGCATAATCGCCGTGGGCAAGCGCGCCGACCTGGTGCTGCTGGACGCCGACTGGAGCGTCAACCGCACCATAGTGGACGGCTGCACCGTTTACAGCAAGTAAGCCTGTCAAAGCGGGACTTGACGGGAGCGCGGACGGGGGCTGGCCCCGTCCGCTGCCGCCCCTGCCGGCTTCCATTGAAGCACTTCGTGCTTTAACGCGCGGAAATGCAGGATGGCAAATGGACGATCAGCAATCAACTTCCACGGATATGTTTCACGTGAAACATCCGTCGGGGGCGCGCAGCCATTGCGCGCTCCCGGCACGCCCACAGTATGCAGGCGAAACGCATGTTTATGCACCCCGGAACCGACAGATTGGCTCCAGAGCATTACGCAACGACATGCGCAGCGACGATGTTTCACGTGAAACAATCGCGTGCGTGAATGGAGGCGAAAATTGGGTACTTCTCATTATGCCGTATTCGTTGACCTGGAGAACGCCGGCGCGAAGGAGAGCATGCTCACCAGCATAATCGAAAAGGTGAAGATACGCGGCGACATACTGCTGGGCAAGGTCTACGGCTACACAGACAGGTATTCGGAGCTGAAGGAGGTACTGCTGTCCAACACCTTCTACGTGGTGCCTTCGCTGCGCTACGGACACAACCAGAAGAACAACCTCGACATACAGCTGGTGATAGACGCGCTGGAAGTGGCGTTTGGCAACGAGCTGATAGACAGCTTCTGCATAGTGTCGGGCGACAGCGACTACACGCCCCTTGTGGGCAAGCTCAAGTCGATGGGCAAGCATGTGCTGGGAATCTCCCGCAGCGAGGTCGCCTCGTCGATATTCATAAAGGCCTGCAACGAGTTCATATTCCTGGAGTCGGTGTCCAATGCGACCAAGGCCGCGCCGGTGGAGCGCGTGAGCGAACAGCCGGATGAGCTGAGCGAGCTGGCCGGGCTGATAGAGACGGTGCTGTCGGATCAGGAGGAGGACATGATGTACGCCTCGGAGCTCAAGTCCACGCTGCTCAGGCTCCGCCCCGATTTCAACGAGGGCAACTATGGCTGTTCGACATTCGGCAAGTTCCTGCAGCTGGCTTCGCAGCGGAACGGGAACATCCGCATAGTCAACGACAACCATTCGGTGCTGGTGGGCCTGCAAAAGACCACGCGCGACGAGGGCGTGCCCAAGCTGAGCAAGGCCAACTGGGTACAGGCCTTTGCGCGCCATCTCAAGCGCTTCAGGGAGGACGGCTTTGAACGCATCAACCCGTCGATACTCAAAAGCGCCATACAGGGCGAATACCCCGACTTCGACGAGCGCATGATAGGCTTCAAGCGCTTCAGCGACATGCTCAAGCGCCTGGAGAAGGAAAAGCTGGTCGAGATAGAGATGGACGAGCAGCACACGATGCTCATAAAGATATGCCAGCCGTAAGCGCGGCATCGCACAGCATGGAGAGGCCCGGGAGGGTCTCTCCATGCTGTGCTTGTCAAAAGGCGTGCGATTGGCGTGGCGGGGGGGCGGGCTCCTGCCCGGAAGCGTCCGCCACATGTCATGTGCGCACGCCCCGGACACGGCCGAAGCCCTGGCGCGGCTGCGGCTCCTATGGGCGCTTGCAGGGCCTCATCGGCAGTCTGGCCCTGGCGAGGCCCGGAGGGTCACGCCGCGTGTTACGCAAGGCGCGCAATATTTCAAATGTATTTACCATTGCATGATGAAATGATGGCGCGGACGTGATATATTAAATTAGTAATAGAATCCCCGCACGACGGAGGCCCAAATGGAGATCTCGTCCATCAGACTCACCAATTACCGCAACTACGCGGATCAGTCGCTGAGCCTGCGCCCGGGCATAAACGTGCTCACGGGCGGCAACGCGCAGGGCAAGACCAACCTGCTCGAGGCGGTGCGCCTGTGCTCGATAGGGCGCTCCCACCGCACCCCCCGGGACAAGGAGCTTATCCGCGAGGGCTGTGAGCAGGCGCGCGTGGAGCTGGCCTGGCGCAAGCGCGACGGCGGCCATTCGCTCACGGCGATGATACCGGGCGCGGCGGCCAAGCAGGTGCGCATAGACGGCAAGCTGCTCAGGCGCTCGGGCGAGCTGATGGGCATGATATCCACGGTGCTGTTTGCGCCCGAGGACCTCTCGCTGGTCAAGTCGGGGCCGGGCGAAAGGCGGCGCTTCATCGACATGGAGCTGTCGCAGATAAGGCCGGTGTACTATTACTCGCTGCAGCGCTACAACCGCGCGCTCAAGCAGCGCAACAACCTCCTGCGCGAGCTGCCCGGCAGGCCCTCGCTGGCTGCCACGCTGGACAGCTGGGACGAGATACTGGTGTCCGAGGGCGCGCAGATAGTGCGCATGCGCGCGGAATTTGTCGAAAAGCTCAGCGCGTTCGCCGGGGAGCATCACCGGCACATAACGGACGGCCGGGAGGAACTGGGCTGCCGCTATGCGGGCTGCACCGACGCGGGCGAGGCGCTCCGGGGCATGGCCGAGGGGCTGGCACGCGCCCGCGCGCGCGACATGCAGGCCGGCACCACCACCTTCGGGCCGCACAGGGACGACCTCATGCTGGAGATAGGCGGGCGCGACGTGCGCGCGTTCGGCTCGCAGGGCCAGCAGCGCACCACGGCGCTCTCGCTCAAGCTGAGCGAGCTGAGCGTGATGCATAACGAGGGCGGCGAATGGCCGATACTGCTCCTGGATGACGTGATGAGCGAGCTGGATCCGCAGCGCCGGCGCATGCTGCTGGACTGCATACAGGGCGTGCAGACGCTGGTCACGTGTACCGACATGAGCGACCTGGCCGGCGCGGGCATAGAACAGGCCCTGCGCGTGGAGGCCGGGACCATACAGACCATCGATAGACAAAACACCTAAAACATATTGGGAGGCTGCTATATGGCGTTGACCGTATACGACAAGGATGAGATTATTGAGTCAGTTAAGGGCAAGCTGGAACGCTACTTTGGCTGCGAGGTCGCCGACGCGACCCAGGAGCAGATCTATCATGCGCTGGCCAGCACCGTGCGCGACCAGGTGATGGAGCGCCGCACGTCCTCGCGCGGCGAGCGCAAGCGGCAGAAGGCCAAGAAGGTGTACTACCTCTCGGCCGAATTCCTCATCGGCCGCGCCATGCACAACAACATGATAAACCTGCTCAACGAAAAGGCCTACGTTGAGGCGATGCAGGAGCTGGGCATAGACATACAGAACGTGTCCGAATGCGAGCCCGAGCCCGGTCTGGGCAACGGCGGTCTGGGCCGCCTGGCCGCCTGCTTCATGGACTCGCTGGCCACGCTGGAGCTGCCGGCGATGGGCTGCTCGATACGCTATGAATACGGCCTCTTCCAGCAGAAGATAATCGACGGCTTCCAGGTCGAGATGCCCGACAACTGGCTCAAGGACGGCAACATCTGGGAGATATGCAAGCCTTCCGAAACGGTGGAGGTACACTTCGGCGGCTACATCGAGGAGGACTGGTCCACCGGCGCGCTCAAGGTAAAGCACTGCGACTACAAGACCGTGCTGGCCGTGCCCTACGACGTGCCGATACTGGGCTACGACACCGTTATGGTCGACATGCTGCGCCTGTGGAGCGCGCGCTCGCCCAAGAGCATAGACATGGCCAGCTTCAACCGCGGCCAATACACGCGCGCCATGGAGGAAAAGGAGCTGGCGGAGGTCATCTCCAAGGTGCTCTATCCCGAGGACAACCACATGCAGGGCAAGGAGCTGCGCCTCAAGCAGCAGTACTTCTTCTCCAGCGCCTCGGTGCAGTATGCCCTCAACGACTTTGAGAAGGTCTACGGCCCCAACTGGGATCTGCTGCCGCAGAAGGTGGCCATACACATAAACGACACCCACCCGGGCCTGGCCATACCCGAGATGATGCGCATACTCATCGACGAAAAGGGCCTGGACTGGGAGCGCGCGGAGCGGCTGGTGCGCGGCGTGTTCGCCTATACCAACCACACCGTCATGTCCGAGGCGCTGGAGCGCTGGCCCGAGGACCTGATAAAGATGCTGGTGCCGCGCATCTACTCGATACTGGTGGAGATGAACCGCCGCCTGTGCGACCGCCTGTGGAAGGTGTTCACCGGCCAGTGGAACCGCATCGGCAACATGGCGATAATCTCCTACGGCAACGTGCAGATGGCCAACCTGTGCGTGTCCATGAGCCATCACGTAAACGGCGTTTCGCAGATACACGCCGAGATACTGAAGAACACCACCTTTTCGGACTACTGCAAGCTCACGCCCGAAAAGTTCCTGGGCATCACCAACGGCATAACCCACCGCCGGTGGCTGATGATGTGCAACCGCCCGCTGAGCGGCCTGCTGGACGAGACCATTGGCGAGGGCTGGCGCAAGGATGCCCTCAGGCTCTCCGAGCTGATGCCCTATACCGAGGACGCCGCCTTCCTGGAGAAGTTCCGCGCGGTGAAGCAGGCCAACAAGCGCGCCCTGGCCAAGTGGCTCAAGGAGCGCAACGACATCGACCTGGACGTGGACAGCATATTCGACGTGCAGGCCAAGCGCCTGCATGAGTACAAGCGCCAGCTGATGAACGCGCTGCACATACTCGTGCTGTACAACCGCATAGTCAACGACGCCAACTACACCTTCCACCCGGTGACGTTCATATTCGCCGCCAAGGCCGCGCCCGGCTACGACAGGGCCAAGTCGATAATCAAGCTCATCAACTCGATAGCCGACCTGGTCAAAAAGCACAAGCGCGCCAGCGAGCTGATAAAGATAGTGTTCGTGGAGAACTACTGCGTGTCCGCCGCCGAGATGATAATGCCCGCCGCCGAGGTGTCCGAGCAGATATCCACGGCCGGCAAGGAGGCCAGCGGCACCGGTAACATGAAGTTCATGATGAACGGTGCGGTGACGATAGGCACCATGGACGGCGCCAACGTTGAGATATACAACGAGGTCGGCGAGGACAACATATACATATTCGGCATGCGCAAGGACGAGGTGGAGGCGCTCTACCGCGCGGGCACCTATCGCTCCAGCGAGATATTCGAGATGAACTACGAGGTGCGTCAGGCGATGGAGCAGCTGATAGACGGCACGCTCTGCCCCGAGAACCCGCGCATATTCCAGGACATCTACCATTCGCTGCTGTTCGGCGGCAACGGCTCCATGGCCGACGAATACCTGGTGCTGGGCGACCTGGGCAGCTACATGCAGACCCACGAGCGCATGGTGGCCGAATACTCCAAGCCCACCTGGTGGCACAAGGCGGCGGTAAACACGGCGGCGGCGGGCGTGTTCTCGTCCGACCGCACCATACGCGAGTATAACGAAAGGATCTGGCATCTCAAGCCGCTGACTCTATGAGCATTAACGTGAAGCACGATTCCCGCAGCGAACTGTACCGGCTGCCGGGCGGGGCCATGCCCGCCGGCAGCAGCGTTCGCATGCGCATATGGACGTCGCGTCCCTTTCGCCAGGTGATACTGCGCATATGGACCGACTGCGAACAGAAGATACCCATGCGCGCGCTGGGCGTGTATTCCGGAGGCATAATGTACGAGGCCGAGCTGCTCCTGCCGAGCAAGCCCGGCCTTTGCTGGTATTGCTTCCTGCTGCGCGACGGCGCCCGCGACTACTGGTACGGCAATGCCTACGACCACCTGGGCGGCGTGGGGCAGGTGTACGACGAGCAGCCGCCGTCGTATCAGATAACCGTATATGACCCGGCGTTCATGCCGCCGCGCTGGATGCGCGAAGGGGCGATGTACCAGATATTCCCCGACCGCTTCTTCCGCACGGACATAGGCGCCTGTGGCCGCCTGAAGCCCGCTACGGGCGCTTCGGGGCGCGGCGCGGGCAAGGAGAAGGCCGCAGCGCCCGGCGGCTCAGAGGGGCTTGCAGAGCGCCAGAGCGGCGATCCTGCCGGGAGGGTCAGGCCCGTGATGCACGCCAACTGGTACGAGCCGCCGCTGCTGGACGTGGCGGCCAACGGCGACAACGCGGCGCGCGACTTCTTTGGCGGCAACCTGCGCGGCGTGACGGCCAAGCTGGACTACCTGCGCCTGCTGGGCGTGAGCGTGATATACTTGAACCCCATATTTCTTGCGCCGTCCAACCACCGCTACAACTGCTCCGACTACCTGCGCATAGACCCGCGCGTGGGCACGGAGGACGACCTGCGCACGCTCTGCGCCGAGGCGGAAAAGCGCGGCATGCGCATAATGCTGGACGGCGTGTTCTCCCATACCGGGGACGACAGCCGCTACTTCAACCGCTACGGCACGTTTGCGGGCAAGGGCGCGTGCCAGGGCCCGGAATCGCCCTATTACGACTGGTACCGCTTCGAGAGCTTCCCCGACAGGTACCAGTGCTGGTGGGGGTTTGATACCCTGCCCGAGGTCAACGAGGATTCGCCCTCGTTCCGCCGCTTCATATGCGGCCCGCGCGAGGGCGAACCGGCCGACGCGGATTGCCCGGAGGGCGTGGTCAGGCACTACCTGCGCATGGGCGTGTCGGGCTGGCGGCTGGATGTGGCAGACGAGCTGCCCATGGACTTCCTGGCGGAGCTGAGGCGCGCGGCCCGGCTCGAGCGCCCCGACGCGGCGATACTGGGCGAGGTGTGGGAGGACGCCTCCAACAAGGAGGCCTACGGCCAGGTGCGCTGCTACTTTACGGGCGATACGCTCGACAGCGTGATGAACTACCCGCTGCGGGACATGGCTATAGACTTCATGCTGGGCCGCATAGGCGGGGCAGAGCTTGCGCGCAGGTACTCGGCGCTGGCGGAGAACTACCCCAAGCCCGCGCTGTATTCGCTCATGAACCTGATGGGCAGCCACGACAGGCCGCGCATATTCAATCTGATGGCGGGCATGGACCCGGCCATGCCGCGCGAAAAGCAGGCCGAGGCGACCGTACCGGCGTATGCCTGCGGCATTGCGGCGCGGAGGGTGGCGGCGCTGTGGAGGCTGATATGCGCGCTGCCGGGCATGCCGTGCATATACTACGGCGACGAGGCGGGCGCGCGCGGCATGGGCGACCCGTTCAACCGCGGCACCTATCCCTGGGGCAGCGAGGACGAGCGGCTGCGGGGCGAGTTCGCGGCGGCGCTGAGCGTGCGCAGCGAGAGCGAGGCCATGCGCAGGGGCGCGGTGGAGATGTTCGCGCTGTGCGAGGACGTGGTGGCGGTCGTGCGGAGACTGCACAACGGCAGCGACTACGCGGGCGTGCCCAGCCACGAGGAGGCGTTCATGGCGATAATCAACCGCTCGCTCACGTCGATGACGGTCTGCCTGGATGCCGATAAGGCGGCGGGTGTAAAGGGCCTCAGGCGCGAGGGCGATATGCTTATGGTGGAGCTGCCCGCGCTGACGACGGGCTACTTCTCGTCAAAGGACGGGAACGAATAGGCGACTGACGCATGATGCGCGCCGGAACCGCAGCGAGCGGTTCCGGCGCGTTTTGTGTGTGTAGAAGGAAGCGCGCAGGGGAAGGTGTGTGGTCGGCAGATGCGCCGATGTGGAAGGGAGCGGCTGATGTGGGCGAGTGGTATGTGAGCGAATGATGCTGCGCGCGGTCCGATGGGTTATCGCGGATGCGATGTACGCGCGTGAGAACGATGAGCGGCACGCCTGTGAAGCGCATGACAGCGCCCCGCAAGGTTAAGAGAAGCGCAAACGCAAGTCCTTCCTGATTTTGCTGAGGAATATTGCCGCCATCGCGCATACCTGCATGATGAAGTACGCTTCGACTTATCCACAGACCTGTGTACAGAAACGCATCCCGATTTCGCCCGTGCGAGCCATTCACTCATCACGCGCGCACATGGCGACCGTAGGCAAGCCACATAAAAATGAAGGAAATACTGCAAAATTCGCAAGCTATGCGCGTGGAATACAGGCCGCATTATTACACGAAAACTGCATGAATATGCAATGATGCACGATGGCGACATGCGTCGGAGCCTGCATGGCATTTCTGCATAAGCATACCCATCGACAAGCGATGTACGCGGGCGGCTCCGCTGCATACGCGTGAATGCAACGCACCGGCTCACTATCACAGGAGCGGGCGCATCAGAACGATGGGCATGGCATACAGAACAGCCTGCTCAACAGGAGGTGACGGCGCGCGTCGCTACTGCGGGATACCTCCCGCTCCGGACATACTCGACAATTCCGCGCAGGCACATGCGGCCTGTCCCTCACGATGAGAAGCGGACATGGCCAACGCTCTCAAGCGCCCGCCCCTGCTTGCGGGAACGGGCGCGGGCCTGTCGCAGGCATGGGAGCGCACAAGGGCCAAGGCCATGCCGTACATCGCTCGTTTCTGCGGCAGGCGTGCCCCAGGCGTGGCGACCTCCACGGAGGGCACCACCCTGCACCGGAGGGAACCCTTCTGGGATATCGCCGCCCGGCAACTCGCGCGCCGGACAAGCGGCGATGTGCGCGGCGGGGAACCCGCTTCACGTCCGCCGGCCTGCCGCGAAAAAGCGCCCGCTCCCCATCAGGGGAGCGGGCGCTCATACCATTGACAAAGTTCCGCAGGACAGCCTTTTCAATCAGCAGTGACGGCGTGTACGTCACTCGCGGCATTTTCGGGAGCAAACGCTTGCGGCGAAAAAGGTATTCACGTTCCGGTCACTGCCCGGTGATTCCGCAGAATCTCAGGCGACCAGCCCTTCGCGTTGAAAGACCGGAGGCTTTTCGGCGATATAAGCGCCCGCCCCCATCATGGGAGCGGGCGCATTGCCGTCGGGCGGCGGTTACACGTCGTCGCCGTCCTCGCTTTCGGATATCAGCTCGTCGGCCAGGCTGCGCACCTTCTCGGCCGCGTCGCCCATGTCGAGCGAATCGGTCAGGCTTACGCGCGGCGCTTCGTCGATGAACACCTCGCGCTCCTCGGCGGCGGTCGCTTCGGCCTCGGCTTCGACCTCCTCGGGCTCGGCCTCGGCGCGGGCGACGCACACTATGTGGCATTCGTCGGCGACCTTCATCAGCCGCACGCCCTGCGTGTTGCGGCCCAGCTCGCTTATCTCGTCGGCGGGAGTGCGTATCATCTGCCCGTCATCGGTTATCATCAGTATGTCCTCGCCCGGATGCACCAGCAGCTGACCGGCCAGCCTGCCAGTCTTGGGGGTCAGGTTCATGGCCTTTATGCCCTTGCCGCCGCGCGTCTGCGCGCGGTATTCATCCAGCGGAGTGCGCTTGCCGTAGCCGTATTCGCTTATGGACAGCACGGTCTGGTCGCCCTCTATCACCGACATGTCGACGACCTCGTCCTCGCCGTCCAGCTCGATGGCCTTTACGCCCTGAGCGGTGCGGCCCATGGCGCGCGCGTCGCTCTCGCTGAAGCGTATCGCCATGCCCAGGCGCGTGCCCAGCATCAGCTCGCGGCTGCCGTCGGTGAGCGCTACGCCGATTAGCTCGTCGTCCTCGCGCGGGGTTATCGCTATCAGGCCGCTCTTGCGCAGGTTGGAGAACTCGTCCACGGGCGTGCGCTTTATCACGCCGCGGCGGGTGGCCATTATCAGGAACTTGCCCTCCAGATCGGCGTCCTTGGGCAGGGGCAGCATCGCCGTGACCTTCTCGCCGCCCTCGAGCTGAAGGAGGTTCACCACGGCGGTGCCGCGCGCCTGACGGCCGGCCTCGGGTATCTCGTAGCACTTGAGCTGGTACACCCGGCCGCGGTTGGTAAAGAACATCAGCGTGTCGTGGGTGGTGGTCACGTACATGCCGGTCATGAAGTCGTCGTCGCGCGTGCCGGCGCCCATTATGCCCTTGCCGCCGCGCTTCTGCGCGTGGTAAGAGGACACGGCGGTGCGCTTGAGATAGCCAAAGTGCGTGAGCGTGACCACCGTGTTCTCCTCCTGTATCACGTCCAGCATGTCTATCTCGTCGGGCAGGGAGGTTATCTCGGTGCGGCGCTCGTCGGCGTACTTTGTGCGTATCTCCTGCATCTCGCTCTTTATTATGCCTATCAGTATGCCCTCGTCGCTCAGCACGGTGTTGAGGTAGGCTATCTGCCGGTTGAGCTCGTCGTATTCGGCCTGCAGCTTGTCGCGCTCCATGCCGGTCAGGCGCTGGAAGCGCATGTCCAGTATGGCCTGCGCCTGGCGCTCGCTCAACCCGAACTGGCTCATCAGCCCGTCGCGGGCCTCCTGCACGGTGCGGGAGGAGCGTATGAGCGTTATCACGGCGTCTATGTGGTCTAGCGCGGTGAGCAGTCCGGCCAGTATGTGGGCGCGCTGCTGGGCCTTGTCCAGGTCAAAGCGCGTGCGGCGGGTAACAACGTCCTTCTGATGCTCCAGGTAATAGTGGATGACCTGCCTCAGCGACAGTATCTTGGGCTCGCCGTTTACCAGCGCCAGCATGTTCACGCCGAAGGACTCCTGCAGCTGAGTGTGCTTGTACAGCTGGTTGAGCACCACGTTGGCGTTCACGTCGCGGCGCACCTCTATCACTATGCGCATGCCCTTGCGGTCGGATTCGTCGCGTATGTCGGTTATGCCCTCCACGCGCTTTTCGTGCACCAGCTCGGCTATCTTCTCGATGAGCCGGGCCTTGTTGACCATGTAGGGTATCTCGCTTACGACTATGCGGCTCTTGCCCTGGGGCATGGGCTCTATCTCGCTGCGGGCGCGGGTGACTATCTTGCCGCGACCGGTGGCGTAGGCCTCGTGTATCCCGGCCTTGCCCATGATTATGCCGCCGGTGGGGAAGTCGGGGCCCTTTATGAACTGCATCAGCTGCTCGGTGGAGGCGTTGGGGTGGTCCAGCATGTACACGCAGGCGTCTATCGTCTCGCCCAGGTTGTGGGGCGGGATGTTGGTGGCCATGCCCACGGCGATGCCCGACGAGCCGT
>JBJEUC010000105.1:0-4974 GCA_051883635.1 Candidatus Fimadaptatus sp. | reverse complement strand
AATTATACCCCCCCCCCCGCCTTTTTGTCAATACATGTTAATTTATTATAAAAAACGTACTTCAATGGCCCGTTTATTACACATTCTTCGTACCAAACCACTTTGCAAGGCTGACATATTCTGTTATACTGTTAACAGATTTTAAGCGTAGGAGGCCTGCCGCATGCCAGACATACAGGGGAAACATGCTTCGCTTTCCATCGAGCAGCCGGAAATGCTGCGGTCCATCGCTCATGCGCTGGCGTCGCAGCTCAGGCTGAACATACTGTCCGCGCTCTGCAGCAGCAGCATGAGCGTAGGCGAGCTGGCCACTGCGCTTGATACTCCCATTTCCACCATTGCGCTTGCCGTGCGCACGCTGGAAGACGCCGGGCTCATCCGCAGCGAGCTAAAGCCCGGTCTGCACGGCACACAGAAGGTCTGCTTCAACGCCGTCGACTCCATCGCCATAGAGTTGGTGCCCCTGTCGCGGCAGATCGGCGCGCTGCCGCTCATACTGTCCATACCCATAGGCAGCTATTCCATAGCGGACAGCATAGAACCGACCTGCGGCCTTCTCTCCGCCACAAACGCGCTGGGCACGCTCGACACTCCCGCCAACTTCTACGGCCTGCAGCGCTCCGAAGCCCAGATGCTGTGGTTCCGCAGGGGCTTCCTGGAGTACCGCTTCAGCATGGCAGACATCGTGCCCGAAAACATCGAATACATAGAGATATCCTTTGAGGCCTGTTCCGAGGCTCCCATGTACCGCTCCCCCTGGCCCAGCGACATATGCGTAGAGCTGAATGGCCGCAGGCTGGGCATATGGACCTGCCCCTGCGATTGCGGCGGGCGGCCCGGCCACTTGACGCCTTCATGGTGGGACTGCACCAACACTCAGTTCGGCTTTCTCACCCACTGGCGCATCGACCGCAGCGGCAGCTACCTGGATGACCTGCCGCTCAGCGACGTCACGCTTGCCGACCTAAAGCTGCAGCGCTATTCATACGTCAGTCTGCGCATAGGAGTTGACAAATGCGCGGAGCATCCCAATGGCATAAACCTGTTCGGCAGCTGCTTTGGCGATCATCCGCAGGAGATACGCGTATGCATAGGCTACAAGCCGTAGGTCTACAGGGCCGGTCAGGCAAATACGCAAATGAAAAGAGCAGAGCCTTCATTGTCAGAAGGTTCTGCTCTTTTGAGGTCCATGCCTGCGGTCCGGCTCTGCCCGCCCGCAGCGCGCTTACCTGACCAGCCTGACCTGCACTATCGTGTTGGGCTGCACGTCGAGCGCCACCGACCGACCCGTCACCGCGGCCTCGCCCACCACGGTGCCGTCCAGCAGCGTGAGCTCGGCGCGGCTGGGGGCGAAGGGCGCGCGTATCACGGCGCTGTCCTGCGCGCCGTCGGTCTCGTACAGGCGCACAAGCAGCGCGTCGTCCTGCGCCTGCACGCTGCTGACCACGCAGTGCGGCGCGTCTATCTCCATAAGCGACGCCCTGGGGGCCAGCGCGCCCGCGTGACGCGCGGTCGGCACGCCCGTCATCGGGCTTATCAGCGCCCGGGCGCTCGCCTTGTACTCCGCCGCCCTGCCGTCGGTCAGCGCGACGAAGAGCTTGATAGCGTGTATGCCGCGCTCGGGATAGCGGTCGGGGTCGCCGCTGGTGTTGATGAGCGTGACGGAAAGCACGTCGTCCGCCAGGCGGTAGCCGTACTTGCAGTCGGTTATCAGCGCCGCGGTCACGCCCTCGCTCGCAGCGTATGCGCCCGTGAGCGCCGGCACGTCCAGCTGGCGGGAGGCGCGCCGCACCGCGCCGGCCGGCACGTCGCAGACTATCTCCTGCGCGCCCCGCCTGAGCGGCAGGCGGTAGCTCAGCACCGGTATGAAGCTCTGCGCGTCGCAGGTCTCGTGCCAGTCCACCTTGAGGTCGTAGCGCAGGGCGGCGGCGTCCTTGTCCAGCGATACGGTCATGCTCACAGAGGAGTGCATCACGCTCTGCTCAAAGGTGACGCTGCTGCGCAGCTCGCCCTCCTGTATGCTCACCTTGCTGGTGCCGACCACCGGCTCTATCTCCAGATACCGGCCTATGCGCCAGGCGGTCATGCCGCCGTTCTCGGTGCGCACCAGGTTAAGGCCCGCCGGAGCGCCCAGCAGCTCCTCGCCGCTTTGCTTGTCCACCAGCGAGCGCAGCATGCCGCTGCCCGTATCGAAGCGCGCGCACAGGCGGCTGTTCTCCAGCACGATATCGCCCTTGGGCAGCTCCTCGCGCTCGGCATGGAGCAGGTGGGTGGGGTATTCCGTCAGCTCCTTCTCCCGCAGGGCGTAGGTCGCATAGCCCAGTGCGGGCACGTCCGCCATGATGAGCGCGCGCACGTAGGCGTGGTCCCAGTAGCTCTGCGGCTCGCTGTCCAGCATCTGCAGGGGCACACTCCTGCCGGAGTCGTCTATCGCCTCCAGCCGCGCGATATCGCCCGCGTAGTCCCACACGGTCAGCTCCACCAGCTCCCTGCGGGGCCTTGCGCCGGGGTTGAACACGGTGTAGATGCGCGTCTTGCCCGCGCCGCGCTCAGGATTGGGCACGCCCGCGTAGTTGCCTATGCCGAAGCCCACGCCCGCGCCCTCCGAGCGGGTGTCGGCAATGTCCGCATCCGCGTCGAACATGGACGTGTCCACCGCCTGCGAGAGCCTTTCGTAGGCCCTGGTCTGTTCGCTCTGCGCGCAGGCAAGGGCTTCTGCCAGCTTGCCCATGGCGTATTCGCGGGTCTCCTGCACGCCCGAGCCGGTCAGTATGTCGTGGAAGTGCGTAAAGAGCGTCTTTTGCCACGCCTGCTCATAGCGCCCCCGGGCCAGCCTGCCGCCCGCGCAGGCATGGGCCAGCGCGTTCATCGTTTCCGATTCGAGCAGCGCCGTCTCCGCGCGGCGATTGGCGAGCTTTATGCGGCTCTGCGTGGTATAGCAGCCCGTGAATATCGAGTTGAGCTCATGGTCGACCACCGGCACCCTGTCGCGCACGGCCTCGGCCGCTTCAAAGTACTCCTGAATGGTGCCGAACCTGAGCGCGGGGAACACCGGCCACTTCTGCATCTCCAGTATCATCTCCACGTCGCGGCGGGTAGGGCCGCCGCCGTGGTCGCCCACGCCGTACACTATCAGCGAGGTCTTGAGCCCGCCGCAGCGGCGCTCCAGCTCGAATACGCCCGTGCCGTTGTCGGGATTGACGCCGGAGTTGTACCAGTAGGGCTCCTTGTACATGAGCAGCTCCTTGCCGGAGGGCGCGCGGTAGCGGTAGAGCGTGAGCTCCTGCTGCAGGCCGCGGCAGTGGTAATAGTAAGGCACGCTGCCGAACCGGTCTATCTCCGGCACAAAGCGGCTGTGGCCGAAGGTATCGGGCGAGAAGTCCACCTTGAGCCTGCCCGGGTCTATGCCCCACACCTCGCGCAGGTATTTGCGGGTGAGCTCAATGTGGCGGATGAGCGACTCGGTGTCGGGCATGTTCTTGTCCGTTTCCACCCAGGCGTTGGCCGTGACCTCCCAGCGGCCCTCGGCGATGCGGCCCTTTATCTCCTCCATCATGTCCGGGTCGTATTCCTCGACTATCCTGTACACCGAGGCCTGCGACTGGGAGAAGGTGAAGTCCGGATACTCCTTCATCAGGTTCAGTATCGTGCGGAAGGTGGACAGCGTTACGGCGACCGTCTCCTGCCAGCCCCACATCCAGTTCATGTCGATATGCGCGTGCGCGGCGTATATCACGCTGTACTCCTTGGCAGCCTGCTCAAGGGGCTTAAGGCAGTCCTCGGCCTGCGCCGCCCTGCTGCGGGTTATAACGCCGTCCTCGTCGAGGGCGCGCTCCAGCACCGAAAGCGCCGCGTCTATCCCGGCATCGTACCTGCCCTCATTGCGCGCCGACAGCCCCAGCGCAAAGTGCAGCTCCGAGAGTATGCGCAGGTTGTCCCTGTTCATGGGCGTAATGTGCGCCCGCTCCGCCGGGGACGGGCCCATGGTATGCTCAAAGCCCTGCTTCTCGTGGTTGCCGGCCACCTGCCTCTTCAGCTGTTCATATCGCGTTACAAGTGTTCTCTGCATGACATATCTTCCTCGCTTTTATCGTGACTTTTCCGCCTACTGCGGGCGGATGCTCAGACTCATCCCAAACGTATCGCCCGCGGGGAGGCGCACTATGTCGGGCTTGCGCTCGATGTCGCCCTGCGCGTCGACGGGGTCGTCCACGCCGTACCAGGGCTCTATACAGACATACCGCAGCCCGCTGCGGGCGCGCGTCCATACGCCCACCCAGGGCACGCGGCCGAACTCGAACCGCACGCCCGTGCCGTCCCGGCGGCGCAGCGTCGCGCCCTCGCAGGCCGGCGCGCGCAGCAGCATCGCGTCCGCGTCGAACAGCTCCTCCTCAAGCACGATATCCTCGCCCAGCCCGACCGCCCGCTCCTCCAGCAGGTGCGAGCCCAGGTCCAGCCGCTGGCAGGCGAGCGCGCCCGCCCCCTCGAACGACAGCACGTCGCCCGGCGCGCATGCGAAGCCCGGATGCGCGCCCAGCGAGAAGTACATCTCCCGCTCCTCCTCGCAGCGCACCGTGCAGCGTATGCGCAGCTCGTCCCCGCACAGCGCGTATGCTATAGTCAGCACAAAGCGCCAGGGATACATTTTAAGCGTCCCCCCGGTCGCGCGCAGCGTGAATACCGCCTCCGTCGTGCCCGCCGTCTCCGCATCGAACGTCATGCCCGAGGCGAAGCCGTGCATGGGCAGGGCGTATTCCCTGCCCCCGCAGCGGTACACGCCGCCGCGCAGCTGACCGATAATCGGGAACAGCCACGGCGCGCGGTCGCTCCACACGGCGCGGTCGCCCTGCCAGAGGTATTCGCGGCCACTGTCCTTTTTCACTATGCTCTGCAGCTCCGCGCCCCGGGCGCTTATCCGCACCCGCAGCGCGTCGTTTTCGAGCGTCACCAGCCCGGCCTCCATGCGCTTCACGC
>JBJEUC010000104.1:0-20818 GCA_051883635.1 Candidatus Fimadaptatus sp. | reverse complement strand
GCTACTATTTCCATCAGGAATACCTGATGAATGCGGACAACGGCCGCGGCAGCACGTTTATGTACAAGGACCGCGACAGCATCGATCCGCTGCTTTATGCGGGCCCTGTCTGGGATCACGACCGTATCTTTGAAAACCAGATCGCCGAGGGCTGGGAGATCCGCAGCATCAACCGTGCAGGCAGCGATATGCCGACCATATTCAACCAGTTGAGCCGGCGCAAGGATTTTGCCGAAAAGCTGGTCGAATACTATGAGAACTCCGATATCCCCCAGGTACTTGCCAGTGCCAGCGAGCATATCGACGTCTATACGGAACAGCTTAAGCAGTCTGCGGCTATGAACAGCCTGCGCTGGGGCTTGCCGGACTTTGACATCGCATGGATGAAGACCATACTGGACGAACGTGCAGCATGGATCGCAGAGAATTACAGGACCTTGCTGGACGATGCCAATTGACAGCGAAGCCTTTACGCAGGGGTGATGTCGATGCCCAATAATATCAAGGTCCGAACCAGCATGGTATTTGAGCGCCATGAGAAGAAGTATCTCATTTCAGAGGAAGTGTATCAAGGCCTTTTGAAGCGTCTGGAAGAATACATGCATGCCGATCAGTATGGTCTTCATACCGTCTGTTCGCTCTATCTGGATTCGGATGACTTTATTCTTGCAAACCGTTCCATGCAAAAGCCTGCCTATAAGGAAAAGCTGCGCCTGCGCAGCTATGGCCTGCCCCAGCCGGACACAATAGTGTATCTTGAACTGAAAAAGAAATTGAAGGGGGTTACATACAAGCGAAGGATACCTCTGACCTACGAAGAGGCAGAGCGCTATATGCTCCTTGGCGAGGCGCCCGAGAAGCGCAACCAGATAATGCAGGAGATAGATTATTTCACCGGCCTGTATAAGCCTGTGCCAAAGATACTGCTGTTCTATGAACGTATCGCGCTGTCCGGAATAGAGGATGAGGAACTGCGCGTCACATTTGATGCCAACATCAGATGGCGCGCGCACGATCTGAGCCTGTATCAGGGAGATGAAGGCGAGCTGATACTGCCGCCGGGAATGCGGCTGATGGAGATAAAGATAGCCGATTCGTTTCCCCTGTGGATGAGTCAGATGTTATCGGAGTTCAGGATCTATCCAGCCTCGTTTTCCAAGTATTGTACCGCGTACAAGCAATTGCAAAATGAGATGCATAAGACATGCTGAATAACATTCTTACCTGGCCCAGTCTGGATACGACGCAGGCCAGCCTGGTCTGCCTGGGAGTAGCACTGCTGCTGGGTATCGTAATAGCCTGCATCTACATGTACCGCAACACCTATACAAAGAGCTTTGTCATCACGCTGGCGCTGCTGCCTGCCATGGTTCAGACGGTCATCATGCTGGCGAATGGCAATCTTGGCGTCGGCGTTGCGGTCATGGGAACGTTCAGTCTGGTGCGCTTCCGCTCTGTTCCGGGCAGCGCCAATGAGATATGTGCGATCTTCTTTGCGATGGCAGTAGGTTTGGCCACCGGCATGGGGCTGGTATTCTATGCGATAGTGTTCACCGTAGTCATTGGAGTGGCAATGATCCTGTACCATACGCTGCGCTTCGGCGAGGGCAGTGCCAACCGCCGCCTGCTCAAGATCGTCATTCCCGAGGATCTGGATTATACGGATGTCTTTACCGATATCTTCGCGAAGTACACCAGGACTTACCGTCTCGAGCGCATCCAGACCACCAATCTGGGCAGTCTGTTTGAGCTCCGCTATACGGTCATGCTCAAGGATGTGCGCCAGGAAAAGGAGATGATCGACCAGCTCCGCCAGCGCAACGGAAATCTGAACATCACCTGCAGCCGGTCCGCTTCCACAAGGGAAGAGCTGTAATGCGGCCCCATTTCATGCGCGATCCATACCGCGTGCATTCCAGTGAGAGGCTTCGGACATATACTGAGAAAAGAAAGGCAAGGAATGAAGACCATAGCACTAAAGAAGCTAATGATGATAGCGCTTGCGCTCGTCGTTGCACTGAGCGCAACGGCAATGGCTGATGATGCCGTCGCGCCCAGGTATGTATTTATGTTTATCGGCGACGGCATGGGGACCCCGCAGGTGACAGCCGCGCAGTATTACCTCGGCTCTATCGGGAATCCGGATCCTGAATCCCCCGCTCCGGCTGATCTGAGCTTTACCGGCTTCCCGTGTCTGGGCATGATTATGACCTATAACGCCTCGTCCTTCTGCCCGGACTCCGCTTCAAACGCGACTGCAATGGCATCGGGCGAGAAAACGCGCTCCGGAGTAATCAACTACGACGCAAATTGGGAAACGACCCTTAAGCCCATAACCGAATACGCAAAGGAAGCAGGAATGAAGGTCGGCGTCATCACCAGCGTATCGCTGGACAACGCGACTCCGGCGGCCTACTACGCCAGGGTGTCCTCCCGCGAGAAATACTATGACATCGCAGTGCAGGGCCTGACAGGCACAACGCTTGACTATCTTGCGGGCGGCTCCTTCTCCAAGCCTGACGGCGACGGCACGCAGGAGAACCTGTTTGACCTGGCTGCGCAGAACGGCTGGACGCTGGTGAACACCAACGAAGCCATCCGCGCGTTGAACGGCGAAAGCGGCCGTGTACTGGCGATTGACCCATATATTGCGGGCAGCCAGTCACTGCCCTATGAGATCGACCGAAAACGCAAGGTCGCGTACGGCATGGATATCCTCTCATTGGCGGACTACGTCAATGCAGGTATCCGTGTGCTCGACAATGAAAACGGTTTCTTCATGATGTGCGAGGGCGGCAAGATCGATCTGGCCTGTCACTCAAACGACGCTGCGACTTCCATTCACGAGACCATCGCCTTCTCCGATGCGGTACAGGTGGCGGTCGACTTTGCCGCAGAGCATCCGGACGAAACGCTCATAATCGTGACAGCCGACCATGAGACGGGAGGCATGACCCTCGGCTTTGCGGCAACGGCATATGACATGCACTTCCCCTATCTGGCGAATCAGCTCGTCTCTTGCGAGAGATTTGACTGGGAGATCGAGCAGATGCGCGAGCAGAATGCGACCTTTGAGGACGCTATGGCGCAGGTAGAGCGCTACTATGGCCTGACGTTGACGCCGGATCAACCGCTCTCGCTGACGAAGATCGAGGTGGATGCGTTGCGTGCGGCCTTCGAGTTGAGCATGATGCCTAAAGAGCAGCGTGCGCTGAGCGAGATAGATGCCCTTCTCTACGGTGGCTACGAGCCCTTCCTGATGACGGTCAGCCACATAATGAACAATAAGGCGGGGCTGTCCTTTACCTCCTATGCGCACACCGGCCTGCAGATTCCGGTCTACGCGATGGGCGTCGGCGCGGAGAGATTCTCCGGTCTGTACGATAACACGGGCATATTTGAGCGCACCATGGACGTCATGGGTCTCAGCCGGTAGACCGCGCCGCTTCGCTTGCTCTCATGCTCTGTATGGCCTGACACAAGTTCGCATAAATGCCCCGATAAATCGCTCCGTGACGCTGGCACGATACGTAAAATTGTGCTATAATCAAAAATGTCATACACTCGGAGGACAGAGTCAGAGCAGACAGATGAAATGCCAGGCAATGGCGCCTGGTATTTGAACGACCTTGCCGAGTATGAATAAGGCGCATCACCCCCGCATATCCGCCGCACACATCCCCTGAAAAAACTAAGGAGGAAACTGACAATGAATCCGAACGTCCGTCCCGAAACCATGGAGCGCATCACCACCCCCGCCCTGGCGAACGCCTTTATCGACGAGCAGGTGAAGGCCGTCCGCGCCCAGGTGGGCGACAGGAAGGTCCTGCTGGCCCTGTCCGGCGGCGTGGACTCCTCCGTGGTCGCCGCGCTGCTCATCAAGGCCGTGGGCAAGCAGCTGTACTGCGTCCACGTCAATCACGGTCTCATGCGCAAGGGCGAAAGCGAGCAGGTCATCGAGGTATTCCGCAACCAGATGGACGCCAACCTCATCTACGTGGACGCCACCGACCGCTTCCTGGACCTGCTGGCCGGCGTGGCCGACCCCGAGAAGAAGCGCAAGATAATCGGCGGCGAGTTCATCAAGGTCTTTGACGAGGAGGCCTCCAAGCTGGAGGGCATCGACTTCCTGGCCCAGGGCACCATCTACCCCGACATACTGGAATCCGACGGCGTCAAGGCCCATCACAACGTGGGCGGCCTGCCCAAGGAGATGAAGATGGAGCTGGTCGAGCCCCTGAAGCTGCTGTTCAAGGACGAGGTGCGCGTGGTGGGCGAGGCCCTGGGCCTGCCGCACGGCATGGTCTACCGCCAGCCCTTCCCCGGCCCCGGCCTGGGCGTGCGCTGCCTGGGTGCCATCACCCGCGACCGCCTGCACGCCCTGCGCGAGGCGGACGCCATACTGCGCGAGGAGTTTGACAAGAGCGGTCTGGCCGGCAAGGTCTGGCAGTACTTCATCGCCGTGCCCGACTTCAAGAGCGTAGGCGTGCGCAACGCCAAGCGCTACGAGGGCTGGCCCGCCATCATCCGCGCCGTCAACACCACGGACGCCATGACGGCCACCATCGAGGAGATACCCTACGCCCTGCTGCACCGCATCACCGACCGCATCACCGCCGAGGTGGAGGGCATCAACCGCGTGCTGCTGGACCTCACGCCCAAGCCCGTAGGCACCATCGAGTGGGAATAAGCCGCCCGGTCTGACATAGCGTTCCGCTGTTATAGAATACGCGCCCTCCGAAACGGCTGGTTTCGGGGGGCGTGTATTGTCATGGTTTGAGGGGCTGGCGGACTGACGGCGAGCTCCCATCCGATACAATGGCCGCGTTCGTGAGCGCAACCGCCGCCGAACACGCAAAAGCACGATAGAGCTTTGACCACAAAGCACTCAAAGCGCCCATCGACAACCTGCGCCCTCCGAAACGTCCGGTTCCGGAGGGCGCGTATTGTCATGGTTTGATGATATAGCGGTTGGTGGAGCCAACTCCCCCACCCGCCGCAACCTGCCGGTTGCCGCCGAAGTCCCGCAGACTTCCCGGCGCGGAAGCCGCAAGCAAGCTCCTCTTCGAAAGACAAACTCCCCTTCCGAACACAATGCCACATTTTGGGGCGTAAATGCCGCCGAACACGCTTTATCTCGATAGAGCTTTGTCCGCAGAACCATCCCGGTACCCATCGACAACCTGCGCCCTCCGAAACGGCTGTTTTCGGAGGGCGCTTCATTTCCCCATCGCTCCCCTTCGGCGCGCCGAACTTCCATATTTCGGCGCAGGCCGGTCAGGCCGACTTCTGACAAGAAGAGCCCGCCCTGCCGGAGCTCACCCATCATCCGCTCCGTCAGGGCGGGTCGCATTCTCCCAATTCGTCGAACTGCTCCATCTCCGCGCCCACGCCCTACCGTATGACCAGCCGCCCGCGCCCGTTCGCCTTGGCCTGATAGAGAGCCTTGTCCGACTGTTCGTACAGCTGGCTGAACGTCGCGCCCGGCCCGGCGATGGCGGCGCCCATGGATATGCCGGTGCCGCCCTCCACGCCCTTGAGCGTGAGGCTCACCTTGTCGAATATCTGCTGCGCGCGCTCGCGCATGGAGGCTTCCGGGGTGTCCATGCTGAACAGCAGCGCCGCCGCGAACTCGTCGCCGCCCATGCGGCAGGCGCGGTCCTCCTTGCGCATGGACATATGCAGCGTCTGGGCCACCAGTATCAGGAACTTGTCGCCGCTTTGGTGCCCGAACGAGTCGTTGTACTCCTTGAACCTGTCCACGTCCATCATCAGCATCATGACCCGGGACCTGCCCTCCAATAGCTTCAGCTCCACGTCGCTGCGGAAGGAGGCGTGGTTCAGCAGCCCCGTGAGCGAGTCCCTGCGGTAGGTCGTTTCCCAGTGCCTGAGCCGCGTCTGGGCGCGATCCTGCTCGGCGTCGGCCATGCGCTTCATGGAGTAGGTCTTGGTGATGTCGGCGATGATTATCTCGGAGCGCTCGGCGCGCACCGCGGAGTCGAAGTAGATGCGCCCCAGGCAGATGACGTATATCTCGGCGCCGTCCTTGCGGCGCAGCTTGTGCTCCTGGAACAGCAACGGATTGTTGGCGAGACAGGCATTTGTGTGGCACAGATACTCCATGCGCTCGTCCTCGGGTATCAGGTCGGCCTGTATCATCGGGTGCGCCTGGATGTCGTCGGCCGTGTAGCCCGTCAGCTGCTCGAAGTTCTCGTCGACGGACACGATCCTCATGCCCTCGTCCAGCACATACCGGCTGTACGGAATCAGGTGAACATGGCTGACGCTGTCCACGCGGGCGTCGGTGCGGGCGGAATACGGCGGGCACTTGCCCTCGCCCTGCGCGGCGGGAGCGCTCCTGAGCTCCTTGGGCGGCTTCTCCTTAAGCAGCTGCAGGAACTCGGACACTATGAAGGGGTCGAACTGGCTGCCCGCGCACCGCTTCAGCTCCTCCATCGCCCGGGCGGAGGACATGGCGTGGCGGTAGGCGCGGTCGTTGGTCATGGCGTCATACGCGTCCACCACGGCTATCACGCGGGACAGCACGGGAATGCTCTCCTGGCTCAGGCCGTCCGGGTAGCCATGGCCGTCCCAGCGCTCGTGGTGGTGCCGTATCGCGTCGGCGATCTCGCGCAGCTCGTTGCTGCTGTTCGCTATCTCGTAGCCCTTGTCGGTATGGGACTGCATCAGCCGCCACTCGTCGTCCGAGAGCTTGCCGGGCTTGTTGAGTATCTCCAGCGGAATGCCTATCTTGCCGATGTCGTGCAGCAGGCACAGCAGCGCCAGCTTGCTCTGCTGCTCGTCGGTGAGCCCGATGCGCCTGCCCAGGTCGGAGCCCAGCTGCTGCGTGCGGCGCACGTGGTGCTCGGTGTCGCTGTCGCACTCCAGCAGCGCCTTGATGAGCGATGTGAGCATGGCGGAGTGAATGGAGCCGCGGTCTATCAGCTTCTTGGCGCGCATCGCCTTGGAGGCCACGGTGATGGCCGCCAGTATGTCAGCGCTGCCCTCGGAGGTAGCGCTCACGGCGTACTGTATGCTGCCGGAGTAGCTCTCCTTCACCTGCGACATGCGCGCGTTCATGTCGGCCTCGCTGCTGTGGCTGCACAGGGCGATGAGGTTCGCGTCCAGGCCGCGCACGTAGTACGTCTGCTTGGGGAAGCAGCGGCGCATGGTGTCGGCGAGCTGCTTGATGGCCTGATTGCCGGCCTGGGTGCCCATCGTGCTGTTGAGCACGGAGAGGCTGTTTATGTCGCATATCGCCACCGCCGTGGGACAGGGGAAGGCGTTTGGGTTGTCGCCGACGAACAGCTGGAAGCTCTCCCAGTTCTGGAAGCCGGTGAGCAGGTCGGTCTCCAGCACGGCGTCGGAGAACACGAACAGCTGCCCCAGCCGCTGGCCCTTGCCGTTCTTCAGGCTGCGGATGTCGCACCTGAGCGGCCGCGTGCGCTCGCCGTCGGCGACGTAGCATTGCAGCGAGAAGCAGTCGTCCTTGGCGTCGGCGTAGAGCGAGAGGTCGTAGCAGTCGAGGAAGTCGCGCAGGTTTTCGCAGCGCTCCTTCTGGATGCCGCCGAGCAGCGCGTCGGCGCGCTCGTTGTGCAGGATAAGCTTGTCGTTGTAATCGAACAGCACGATGCCCTGGCCGACGTTTTCGAATATGCTGGTCTTTAGGCTGTTGAGCATGCCGTGGGTGGAGTAGTTGAAGCAGCTCCAGTAGAGCAGGAAGGCCGTCAGGCTGTAGCCGCAGATGGAGTAGTCGAGCAGGTTGTATATGCTCAGCCCCGGCAGGAACAGGAACACGGCGTTGACCGACACGATGACCACGATGCCGAGTATGACGTAGAGGTACTGCGAGCGGTATTCGCGGGGTATCATGCACATCTTGCGCACGAGCAGCGCCAGCACCGCCAGCACCATGGCGTACGTGAACACGAGGTGCGCGATGTAGAGCGGGCGCATCCGGTAGCTGTACCGGGAGATGGCGGTATCGCGGCGCACGTACTGCACGGCTATCTCATTGAATGGGTTGATGGCGAACACTACTATCTCAAAGAGCGTGTACAGCGCGCACAGCGCGAGCAGCCACTTGCCTATGCGCGTGAACCGGCCGCGCGTGAAGTACACCGTGAACACCAGCAGGCACAGCAGCATCACGTCAATAGTTACGAAGTATATGCTCGACGTGACCGACATGCACAGGTAGTTGTCGTACAGAATGCTCACCAGATAGCTGGCATCGACGACGGCCGCGCCCACGCAGGCCAAGCCCAGGAACCGGCCGGTGGTGCGGTTGCGGCGCAGCGACTCAATGGCCAGCCAAAGGTCGGCCGCCGCTATCAGTACCGAAAACGCGATGTAGCTATCGATGAACCTCGCATCCATAACGTGACACTGCTCCTCTCGCCAAGTGCGGACAATATATATTATAGCGCGTTTTGCGCTTTATTCAACGGAGCGGGGGTTATTTCGCGCGGGCTAAAGCAAAAGGCCCGGAACCGAAGTTCCGGGCCGGGAATGTGTTGGTATTAGCCAACGGTGTTGAAGGTCAGGTAGTCGTTGGAGGCATAGCCGACCTTGCCGTTGTACTCGACCTTGGACCAGGACGCGCCCTTCTCAAGCACGGTCACGGTCGCGCCCTTGGGCATGGTGGTTATCACCGAGCCGCTGGGAGCGGAGGTGCGCAGCCTGAGGTTGGCGGTGGTGGTGGCGGTGGCGGTCACAACGGGCTCATCAGCGGTGATGATCTCGATGTAAGCCTTGGAGGCGTAGCCAACGGTGCCATCAGCCAGCTGTACCTTGTAGAAGCCGTTCTCCTCGCCCAGGATGGTCACGATGGAGCCCTTGGCAGCCTTGGTGACGATGCCGGAGGCGGTGGTAGCGGCGGCGCGGATGTTCAGCGCGGAGCTGCTGGTCACGACCTTACCAGTCACGGTAGGCGCCTGAGTGGGGGCCTCAGTGGGCTTCTCGGTGGGAACCTCTCCAACGATAGAGAGATAAATCTTCGCAGTCACAGGCTCCGTGTAACTACCGTAGACATTGACGTACTTTGCAGACGTTGCAACAACTGCTATTTTACCAGCGGTAGGAGCAAGAGCCGTAACCTTACCATTCTGGTCAACAGTAGCGTACTTCTTACCAGTGACAGCATCAAGCATGCCATTAATGCTGGTATACTCAATAGACCAAACAACCGTCTGATCATTGCCAACAGCGCTATTGCTGGCAACGTCCTTAACTATAGCATCAAAATCTACAGTCTCACCAGTCTTGATGACATAAGGATCAGCAGCATTCTTTCCTGCAACCTGTATGGTTATAGCCTTCTCATCACCAACAGCGAACTTACTGAACTTAATTCCGGAGATAGCATCCTTTTTACCACTTGCCGCAGTTACCGTCACCTTGAAAGTATAGCTCTTTTCCGCCATTTTCTGCATTGCTTCAGTGTTAGCGAAAGTAATAGTACCCGCAGCCATATCAACGCTGGTAGCGGCGGCAAATGTATCCTTTTCCGCAGCAGTAGCAGTGGACGAATCGAGCTCAACCTTCAGAGTATAATTCGGGTCAATTATATCCTTACCGTTATCTGTTCCATCACCCAAGTAATAATCGGTACCGTTGATTACAGTATGCAGCTTTATCCCGGCAATGTCAGATATACCATAGGTCCTACCCAACTGGACGTAGCCACCCCAAGCAAGAGGTGCCTGAGTTACAATAACCTCCTCAACATCAGCCACGCCAACCGTTACAGTTGTGGACAGAAGAACATTTTCGGTATTCGCGGCCTTCATGGTTATGGTATACACGCCCGGGAGATAGAATTCAATCGTACGCGCCGCCTTATAGGAATAGTCATTATTCTCCTTTATCTTAAGAGCAACCTTCCCATCGCTGTTCGTGTACGTACCAACAAAGTTGTTGGCGTTGGTTACCAGCATATCGTTCACATACCACTCGACATAACCAGTGGTATCGCAAGGCTGCTTATTGCCAAACTCGTCAAAGCGATAAGCCTGAACGATGTAATCGGCGCTAGTATCGGCCTTTACAGAAGTACTCTTCTTAACCCACTCATAGGCCATATCGCGTTCGGGAGCAACTTCTACTGTTACGATAATCGTCTTAGTTTCGCCCTTAACATTGACGTAAGTCACCTGCACAGGCGCAGCTGCTATCTCTTTCTTACCAGTCACAGTAAGCTTATTGCCAGTATAGCTAACTTCGACCGCTCCATTCGCGTTGTTGCTTACCACCGCGTTGGTAATCTTTACTCTATAAGCAATCGGCTCACCATTAGTATCAATGCCAGCCTGCTCCAGGGTAATAGAATTGCTCGCTCCCTTAGCAACAGTCATCGACTTATCAGTAAGCTCATACCAAGTATCACTTTGTGCAGTCTCATTGACCTTCAGAGTAAGCTTGCGGGTTATCGTGCTTATAGTACTATTGGTAGCTTCATGGGTTATGGTTATAGTCACTTCGGCAGTATCACCAGCAACAGCATTAGTCTTAGGCGAAACAAGCAAATAACCGCCGACCTTCATATAGTCAGCAACAGTAAATTTGCCATCATCGCCTCTCACTGAAACAGAAATATCCTTAGCATTCTTCCACCCACCAAGGTTAACTATCTGAGTTGTAGTATCGCCGGGCTCAAACTTGACAGTGCTCTTATCCAGCTCGTAGTCAACCAAAGCCTCCTGCTCGATCTCCTCTACGGTCTCCTCAGCCAACGCAACAGGCGCGGTGCAACCGAACACCATCGCGAAGGCGAGAACACCAGACAACAGTTTCCGAGTCATAGGTATTGCCTCCTCTTTTTCTCATGCGGTACCCCGCATGTTGTTGTCCTTATTGTACATCATCTTTCCAGCCTCGTCAAGGGCTTCCAACAAGATTTTGAGGTAATTTCGGGCTTGCAATGTAAAATATTCTTCATATCTCGAAATATTTGCGAAGATTTGCCCGCCGCGCATTTTTTACAATCGCAACTTGCATATATAGTCACAAAGTCGTATAATAAAGGCGCAAGGACGCATGGCGGCCGGGCCCGGGGTGCTTTTTATGCACAGCCGCGCGCCCGAAAAGCGGCTTTTTCCGCCGCCCGCCGCCCGACTTTCCACATTATCCCACGCTTTATGCACAGTTTATCCCGCGCCGCGCAGCAAATGTCCACAGAGTTATCCACATTTGCACAGCCGCGCGCGCGGGTTGCAAATTTTATCCACAGCAGGAGGCACAGGGCATGACGGGCATTATCGACTATGGCGCGGGCAATCTGCACTCGGTGAGCAAGGCGCTGGCCGCGCTGGGGCTTGAGAGCCGCATTGTGACGAGCGGGCGCGAGTTCAGCGCGTGCCGCCGGCTGATACTGCCGGGCGTGGGCGCGTTCCCGGACGCGATGAAGGCGCTGGAGCCGCTCAAACGCGAGGTATGCGCCGCCGCGCGCGACGGCGTGCCGCTGATGGGCATATGTCTGGGGATGCAGATGCTGTTCGAGGCGAGCGAGGAGTGCGGCGGGGCCGAGGGGCTGGGGCTGCTGCCGGGGGTGGTGAGGCGCTTCCCGGCGGGGCTGACGGTGCCGCACATGGGGTGGTCGCCGCTCATCGGGATGCGGGGGGAGCTGTTCCGCGGGGTCGGGGCGATGGACGCGTACTTCGTGCACAGCTACTATTGCCCGCTGGGCGACTTCACGGCCGCAAGCGCGCGCCACGAGGGCGGCGATATACAGGTAGAGTTTTCCGCCGCCGTGCAGCGCGGCAGGCTCATGGGCACCCAGTTCCACCCCGAAAAGAGCGGGCGCACGGGGCTCACACTGATACGCAACTTCGCCGCCGTGCAATAGCGCCGCGAATGTGCGCGGGTTTTGGCCATGATTCGACACATTTGGGTGATTCGCTTCCTATTATATAAGGAGGATTTTCAATATGCCATACCGGCGGATAATACCCTGTCTTGACATACGCGACGGGCGCGTGGTGAAGGGCGTGCAGTTCGAGGGCATACGCGACGCGGGCGACCCGGTGGAGGCCGCCGCCCGCTACGACGCGCAGGGCGCGGACGAGCTGGTGCTGCTGGACATAAACGCCAGCCACGAGGGGCGCGGCACCATGCTGGACGTGGTGGAGCGCGTGGCGGGGCAGGTGTACATACCCTTCACCGTGGGCGGCGGCATATCCGACACCGGGCGGATAAAGGAGCTGCTGCGGCGCGGCGCGGACAAGGTGTCGCTCAACTCGCCCGCCGTGCGCGAGCCGGAGCTCATCGCCCGCGCGGCCGACAAGTTCGGCAGCCAGTGCATAGTCTGCGCGATAGACGCGCGCCGGGTCGAGGGCGAGGACCGCTGGCAGGTGTACATAAACGGCGGCCGCGTGCCCACCGGGCTGGACGCTGAGGAGTGGGCCGTGCGCGCGGTGGAGCTGGGCGCGGGCGAGATACTGCTGACCAGCATGAACACCGACGGCGAAAAGACCGGCTTCGACCTGGAGATAACCCGCCGCATCGCCCACGCGGTGAGCGTGCCGGTGATAGCCTCGGGCGGCGCGGGCGAGATGCGCCACTTCAAGGAGGCGTTCGACGTGGGCGCACAGGCGGCGCTGGCGGCGAGCCTGTTCCACTTCGGCGAGCTGAGCGTACCCGAGCTCAAGGAATACCTCATGCAAAACGGCTATCCCATGCGCCGCGCGTGAGGGCAAATCATTCAGCGTATAGGGCATTTCGCCTTATATATATTTTATATCACATCAGGAGGGACGATTACAATGGAGTATATCGACCGCGTAATGCAAACGGTCATCGACCGCAACCCCGGCGAGTCCGAGTTCCATCAGGCCGCCCGCGAAGTGCTCAACAGCCTCGCGCCCGTTATCGAGCGCCATCCCGAGTACGAGAAGAACGCCATACTCGAGCGCATGATAGAGCCTGACCGCATGATCACCTTCCGCGTGCCGTGGGTGGACGACAAGGGCCAGTACCACGTAAACCGCGGCTTCCGCGTACAGTTCAACAACGCCATCGGCCCGTACAAGGGCGGTCTGCGCCTGCACCCCTCGGTATATCAGGGCATAATCAAGTTCCTGGGCTTTGAGCAGTGCTTCAAGAACAGCCTGACCGGCCTGCCCATAGGCGGCGGCAAGGGCGGCAGCGACTTCGACCCCAAGGGCAAGAGCGACCGCGAGGTCATGGCCTTCTGCCAGAGCTTCATGACCGAGCTGTACCGCCACATCGGTGCCGACGTGGACGTGCCCGCCGGCGACATCGGCGTGGGCGCGCGCGAGATAGGCTATCTCTACGGCCAGTACAAGCGCATCACCGGCGAATACACCGGCGTGCTCACCGGCAAGGGCCTGACCTACGGCGGCTCGCTGGCCCGCAAGGAGGCCACCGGCTTTGGCCTGGTCTACTTCACCCGCGAGATGCTCGCCGCCAGGGGCGAGAGCTTCGAGGGCAAGACGGTCGTGGTGTCCGGCTCGGGCAACGTGGCCATCTACGCCAACCAGAAGGCCACCCAGCTGGGCGGCAAGGTGATAGCCATGAGCGATTCCAACGGCTACATCGTGGACAAGGACGGCATCGACCTGGCCGCCATCAAGGAGATAAAGGAAGTCCGCCGCGGCCGCATAAAGGAGTATGTCGAAACGCATCCCACCGCCGAGTACCACGAGGGCTCCCGCGGCATCTGGACCGTCAAGTGCGACATCGCCCTGCCCTGCGCCACGCAGAACGAGCTGGATCTCGAGGGCGCCAAGGCGCTGGTCGCCAACGGCGTGATAGCCGTGGCCGAGGGCGCGAACATGCCCTCCACCCTGGAGGCCACCGAGTACTTCCTGAACAACGGCGTGCTCTTCGGGCCGGCCAAGGCTGCCAACGCCGGCGGCGTGGCCACCTCCGCTCTGGAGATGACCCAGAACTCCATGCGCCTGAGCTGGACCTTCGACGAGGTCGACAGCAAGCTCAACGACATCATGGTGGGCATCTACAACAACGCCAGCGCCGCCGCCGCCGAGTACGGCATGCCCGGCAACCTGGTCGCGGGCGCGAACATCGCCGGCTTCCTCAAGATCGCCGACGCGATGATGGCCCAGGGCGTCTGATGACCTCAGGCGCGGCCCACATATGCGCCGCATGACGGCGCATGTGCGATTCGCTGCATACAATGACCGCCCGGATGGCTTTACCCGCCGTCCGGGCGGTTTGCTGTGTTCAGGGTGACGCTCAGGCGCATACCTCGCGGCGTGCTCCGTCGGCGGCTCATTACGTCGGCATTGCGCGTGTCCCCCCGCTTTATGCAACCGACCGGGTGCTATGTCCGGGACATGGCACTCAGGAGCATACCTCGCGGCGTACTCCGTCGGATGCGCATTGCGTCTGCGTTGCGCGTGTCGCTTGACTTATGCAACCGCCCGGAGGGCTATGTTCGTGGTCATGGCGCTCAGGCGCATACCTCGCGGCGTACTCCGTCGGCGGCTCATTACGTCTGCATTGCGCGTGTCCCCCCGCTTTATGCAACCGACCGGGTGCTATGTCCGGGACATGGCACTCAGGCGCATACCTCGCGGCGTGCTCCGTCGTCGGCTCATTACGTCGGCATTGCGCGTGTCGCTTGACTTATGCAGCCGCCCGGATGGCTGTGTCCGGTTGCATGGCACTCAGGAGCATACCTCGCGGCGTACTCCGGCGGATGTCCATTGTGTCGGCATTGAGCGTGTCGCTCGATTTTTGCAACCGCCCGGATGGCCTTACCCGCCGTCCGGTCGGTTTGCTGTGTCCGGGGGCAATGCGCTTCCGGCGCGGCATACCCGCCAACCGTGCGCGCATACCTTCACCGCGCGCACCCATTCACCGGCGCGCGGCCCTGCGCCCCGGTGCGGGCAGGTTGGCCATCAGCACGCCCGCCGCCGCGCCCACCGCAATGCTCACGGCCAGCTCGCCCGCCAGCACCGGCGCTGCGGCCGCCGAGCCGGTCAGGGGCGTGACCGCCGCCAGCCCTATAAGCATGTACAGCGCGCCCACCAGCGCGCCTTTGATAAGTCCCTTCTCCCCGCCCGGGCGCACGGCCACGCACGCGCCCGCCAGCACGCTTATCAGCTTCAGGCACTGGTTGGCCGTCTGTATGGTGGCATCGGTTATGCCCGTATACCCCGCCAGCAACCCCAGCACCAGCATTCCGCACAGCGTGCACGCCGCGGCCGTCGCCACTCCCCGCGCAACGGCCAGCACAGCTCCCTTTCTTCCCCCCTGCATACAGTTCCACCTCCGTCGCTTTGTACAGAATATGTTCCCGGCAAAGGCGTTAGAACGCGCGGTTAGTGTTTGACATGCGGCCCCGGCACTGATATAATCCTATTAGCACACAATGTAAAGGAACTGATATTATGTTTGGACGGAAAAAGCCCCGGGACCGTATCGCCGAATCGCCCCAGAGGATACGCATACTGGGCGCGGACGGCACGCTGTACGACGGCGCAATAACGGGCCTTGAGATACCCGAAAAGCTCATCATCGAGCTGAGCATAGAGTTCTTCGACGACCCCGAGCCCTGCCAGATACACCGGGGCGCGGTGCTCCGGCGCGTGTTCATGGAGCTGGCCATGGTGCTGGGCGAGAACTCGACGACGCCCGCCGCTGCGCTGCCCGACGCGGCGCGCCGCTACCTTGCCGCCTATGACGGGCTTGAATCGGTCATGCTTTACCGTGGGGAGGACGCACAGATATGAAGAAACGAATGCTTGCCGTACTTGTCGCGCTGTGCGCGCTGCTGCTCGCGTGCGCGCCGGTCGGAGCCGAGACTGCGGGCAGCAAGTACATCGACGACAGCGCCGAGGAAAAGCCGCTGGTGATATACTTTTTCGAGAACTACTGCGCTTCCTGCCACCCCGAGGAGACCTTCATGGAGTCCTTCGACGACCTGACGGGGCGCAGCATAAGCGAATACCGCTACCGCTACTACAATGTGCGCATAGCGGCCAACCGCGAGCTCTACGAGCAGGCGCTGGCCGAATACGGCGTGCCCGAGGACGAGCAGTATCTGCCCATGGCGATAGTGGACGGCGCAGTGTATTCGGGCAGCTCCCGAATAGAGAACGCCATGCCGGCCGACTTTATCGAAAACGAGTCCACCGACAGCGTGATGTACTACCTCTACTCGCCCTCGTGCGAGGGCTGCGCGGCCGCCAAGGACACGCTGGACTCGCTGCCCGAAACGCTCACCGTCAAGCGCGGCATGTACGAGTTCGAGTCCAGGGTAGAGCTGATAAGCATAAACATATACGAGAACCTGGACATCGCCAAGGCGCTGTTTGAGCGCTACGACGTGCCCGAGGACAAGCAGACCACGCCCATCATATTCCTGCGCGACACCTATCTGAACGGTGCCGACCGCATCAACCGCATGCTTTACTACATGCTGGAGAACGCGCAGGCCGTGGGCACGCCGCTGATAGAGACGGGCGACGCCCCGGCGGCGGACGTATCCGGGCTCACCTGGGCCGGCACCTTCACGGCCGGTCTGGTGGCGGGCTTCAATCCCTGCGCGCTGAGCATGCTGCTGTTCTTCCTGACGCTCCTGCTGCCCCTGAAGAAGAACACCGGGCTGTACGCCGCGATATACCTTGCGAGCAAGTTCGTAATGTACCTGCTGATAGGCACGGTGCTTTTGACGGCGTTTTCGGCATGGAACCCGACCTGGCTGCCGCTTGCGGCCAAGCTGCTGCTGACCGTGATAGGCGCGGTGCTGGTGGTCATGAACCTGATGGACGCCTGGAGCGCACACCGCGAGAAGTACGGCCAGATAAAGAACCAGCTGCCGCGCGGCATACGCCACTTCCTGCACGAGCGCATAAAGCGCGCGCTGGAGCATCCGGGCCGCGCGCTGGTGCCCTCGATAATACTGCTGGGGCTGATAGTCGCCTCCAGCGAGTTCCTGTGCTCGGGCCAGCTCTACCTGGCCACGCTCACCGCCGGGCTGGAGCTGGGCATAGAGTACCTGCGCCAGTTCATGCTGCTGGTAGTGTTCTGCCTGGCGTTTCTGCTTCCCTCCGTCGCGCTCACCGTGCTGGTGATAAAGGGGCGCGACATGTTCGGCCTGTCCGACGCCATGCTCCGGCGCATGCCGGTAATCAAGCTGGCCACTGCGATAGTGATGGCGGCGATAATCGTAGTCGCCTGGGTGCTGTAACGGGCGCCGCGACCGCAGCAGGGCGCGGGGGCGCTAATGACGCGCGGGAAGCCGGATGGCTTCCCGCGCGATAGTTTGGCGCAGTATCGGTGGGAGAACAAGCGGGCCGCAACCGCCTTGCGCTCCTGTAATGGTTTTTGCCAGCTCGCAAGCCCGGGGGCGTTCGCAGCATTCCCGGCGAGCGGCACTTCGCGCAGCAAAGCCGGAGAGAGCAGACGCACCAACGCGCGGGAAGCCGAATGGCTTCCCGCGCGTCTGTTTGCCGCTGTATCGGCGGGGGAGCGAGAGGGGCACGCAGCCGCTTTGCACTCCGGTAACGGATTTGAGCGGCCCACAGGTCCGGCACACGCCCTGGTGCGTTCGCCGCATTCCCGGCGAACGGCACTCCGTGCAGAAAAGCCGGATAGAGCTGAAACACAGACGCGCGGGAAGCTGGATGGCTTCCCGCGCGTCGTTTTGCCGCCAGTATCGGCGGGAGAGCAAAAGGGGCACGCATCCGCTTTGCGCTACGTTATGGCTCTGTGCCGCCCACAAGCCCGGTACACGCCCGGGTGCGTTCGCAGCATTTCCGGCGAGCGGCACTCCGTGCAGAAAAGCCGGATAGAGCTGAAACACAGACGCGCGGGAAGCCGGATGGCTTCCCGCGCGTCTGTTTGCCGCTGTATCGGCGGGGGAGCGAGAGGGGCACGCATCCGCTTTGCGCTACGGTAAAGATTTTGAACTGCCTGCAAGCCCGGGTACATGTGCAGCATTCCCGGCGAGCGGCACTTCGCGCGGCAAAGCTGGAGGAAGATAACGCACCAACGCGCGGGAAGCCATCCGGCTTCCCGCGCGCCAGCTTGCATCACCATCGCCCTCCGCCTCAGCGCAACGCACCCCACGACACGCATCATGCGCTTCCTCCGCCCTGCCCCGCGTCCCGCAGCCCCACGTCCCGGTCGCCCCGCAGGGTGCGCCCAGCCACCCCGCGTTCAGTCCTTGGAATGCGGCTTGGCGCACAGCGCGGCGATGTAGCCGAACACTATCGACGCCGCAATGCCCGCCGCCGTCGCCGAAACGCCGCCCGAGAGCGCGCCCAGCAGCCCCTTTTCGCGCACGCCCTCTATCGCGCCCTTGCTGAGAGAATAGCCGAACCCGGTCAGCGGCACCGACGCGCCCGCGCCCGCGAACTCGGCCAGCGGCTCGTACAGCCCCAGCGCGCCCAGTATCACCCCCGTCGTGACGAATATGACCAGTATGCGGGCGCTGGTCCAGTTGGTGCGCAGTATCAGCAGCTCGCCGATGGCGCACAGCGCGCCGCCCACCGCAAACGCCTTGAGCATGCTCCATATCACATCCATGCCGTCACCTCCGCCCTACGGGCACTCTATCGCCAGCGCATGCGCTATCGAGGGTATGCTCTCGCCCTGCAGCGCGCTCACCGGGCTCAGCAGCGCGCCCGTGCCCATTATCAGTATGCGCCTGAGCTCCCGGGCGCGCAGCCTCGGCAGCAGCACCGCCGCAAACACGCTGGCCAGGCAGGCGCACCCGCTGCCGCCGGCGTTTACGTCCTGACGCGGCGAGAATATCTGCGCCCCGCAGTCCAGCAGCCTGTCCGCGGGCAGCGGCTGCGCGCGCTTTTCCATCAGGTCCATGAGCAGCCTGCGCCCTATCACGCCCAGGTCGCCGGTGACTATCAGGTCGTAGTCCTCGGGCGTGCGGCCCGTGTCGTCAAAGTGCGTCATAAGCGTATCTGCGGCGGCCGGGGCCATCGCCGCGCCCATGTGGTTGGCGTCCGGCACGCCAAAGTCCACCACGCGCCCGAACGTGCCCAGCGCCACATGCGCCTGAGGCCGGGCCTGTCTGCAAAGCACCACCGCGCCCGAGCCCGTGACCGTGCGCTGCGACGAGGGCGTGCGCTGGTTGCCCAGCTCCTGCGGATAGCGGAACTCGCGCTCGGCGGTGGAAAAGTGGCTGGACGTTATGCACAGGGCGTTGTCTAGCTGGCCCGCGTCCACCAGCGCGGCCCCCACCAGCATCGATTCGGCTATCGTGGAGCACGCGCCGTACAGCCCCAGAAAGCCCGCGCCCAGCGTGCGCGCGGTCAGGCTGGCCGCCAGTATCTGCTGCTCCAGGTCGCCGCCCAGCATTGCGCACAGCTTCTCGGGGCGCACGCCCGCCTTGCGCAGCGCCAGGTACGCCGTGCGGGTCATCAGCTCGGCCTCGGCCTGCTCGTATGTGTCCTTGCCCAGATAGTCGTCGCTCAGCACCTCGTCGAAGTAGCCGCCCAGCGGGCCCTCGCCCTCCTTGGGGCCCACTATCGCGGCCGCCCCCGCGATGGCCGGGCGGCTCTCGTAGACGAACGTGCGCTTACCCAGTCTGGGCATGGCTACACCCCCCATATCAGCCCGGCGACGTAGTATATGACCCCCACTATCACGCTCGAGCCTATCCCGTATACCAGCACGGGCCCGGCTATCTGGAACATGCGCGCGCCCACGCCCAGCACCAGTCCCTCGCTGCGGAACTCCATCGCCGCCGAGGCGATGGAGTTGGCAAAGCCGGTTATGGGCACTATCGTGCCGCCGCCGGCGTAGTAGCCTATCGTGTCGAACACGCCCGCCGCCGTGAGCGCCGCCGTTATGAACACCAGCGTCACGCTGGTGATCGTGCCGGCCTCCTGCCTGCCCAGGTTGCACAGGCGCATCAGCATGAGCGTATATGCCTCGCTCACCGCGCATATCGCGCCGCCCACCCAGAACGCGCGCCACATGTCGCGGGCAAACAGGCTGCCCGGCGTGCGGCGCTGTACCATGCGCCTGTACTCTTCCCTGTCACGCTGCGACATGCCTATGCGCCTCCCTTTGCCCCGCGCTCGAGCGGCTCCCGGCCCACCGGGTCGAAGCCCCGCTGGCCGTCCGTGGACGCGCGCAGCTCGCGCTCGCCCGGCCGCGCCTGCCACTCCACGCGCTGTATCGGTATCTGTCTCATGTTCTGCATGAAAACACCTCTCCTTGCCCGCGCATATTATGCCCGCTCCGGCCGCGGCTTAATCACCGCGCCGCGCTTTTGCGCCGGGCGCGCGGGCGCACATTCCTCTCCGCAGGTGCAAACGCAGACCGCTCCGTATGGCTTTGCAGGCAACGCAAAGCGGCGGGGGAAGCATTCTCCCCCGCCGCTCAGACCATTGACAGCATTCCGCAGGACAGCCCGCTCAATCGGAAGTGACGGCGCGCACGTCACCTCCGGCATTTTTCGTTCGCCGCCCGGACATCCCGCAGCATTTCAGGAAACCGGCCTTTCGCGCTGAAAGACCGGAGGCCTTTCAACGCGCAAAGCGGCGGGGGAAGCATTCTCCCACCGCCGCTCAGACCACCGTCAAGATTCCGCAGGACAGCCTGCTCAATCGGAAGCGGCGGCGTGTACATCTACTCCGGCATTTTTCGTTCGCCGCCCGGACATCCCGCAGCATTTCATGCAACCGGACTTTCGCGTTGAAAGACCGGTGGGCTTCAACGCGCAAAGCGGCGGGGGAAGCATTCTCCCACCGCCGCTCAGACCATTGACAGGATTCCGCAGGACAGCCTGCTCAATCGGAAGCGGCAACGCGCACGTCACCTCCGGCATGTTCCGGCCGCCGCCCGGCAATCCCGCAGCATTTCA
>JBJEUC010000103.1:0-4980 GCA_051883635.1 Candidatus Fimadaptatus sp. | reverse complement strand
CAGGCGAATCTGTGTAGGGGTGGCAGTGGCGGGGGAGCTTGCTCCCCCGTCCACAGTTTACTTCGCCGCCTCGCGCAGTATGCGCTGGGAGTCGGCCGTTATGCGGCCCAGGTAGTCCGGGCCCACGTTTATCAGGTAGTTGATGCCCATGCCGTTGAGCTTTTCGCGCGTGGCGCGTATCATCTCCGGGGACTTCCAGTTGTTGTCGTGTATTGAGAAGCCCCAGGTGTCGTTGAGCGTGGCGGCGGTCTCGTAGAGGCCGTAGGGCGAGGGCTTGAAGCCGCCTATCGAGTTCATGTCCACGGTCTTGCCGGTCATGTCCTCCATGCGCTCGGGTATCTCGTTGTCGCCCAGCGAGACGTAGTCGTAGGCGCCGTTGCCCAGGCGGGAATTGATGAGGCAGTTGGGCTGGTACTTCTTGACCGCCTCGAATATGCGGCGGCTCTGGCCCTCGTTTATCGTCATGGGCACGTCGAACCATATCAGGCACAGCTCGCCGTAGCCGGTCAGTATCTCCTCTATCTGGGGCATTATCTTGTTCTCAAAGCAGATGGAGAAGTCCTTCCTGTCCTCGTCCGGGAAGTCCCAGCTGTTGTCCCAGGTGGTGCCGGAGTTTTCCCAGTGGTTGGACAGGTATCCGCCGCCGTGCTCCTCGTGCCAGTCCAGATCCTGCGAGTAGTACAGGCCGAACTTAAGCCCATGCTTGTAGCAGGCCTCGGCCAGCTCCGCCATCGCGTCGCGGCCAAAGGGCGTGGCGTCCGCCACGTTGTACTTGTCCACGCGGGACTTGAACATGGCAAAGCCGTCGTGATGCTTGCTGGTCACGACAAAGTACTTCATGCCGCACTCCTTGGCAAAGCGCACCCACTCGTCGGCGTCAAAGAACACCGGATTGAAGGCGGAGGCCAGCTGGCCGTATTCGGCGTTGGGTATGCGGAAATAGGACTGCGCCCACTCGGCGTAATTGCGCACCTTGCGGCCCTTGTACTCGCCGCCCAGCAGGGAATACAGGCCCCAGTGTACCATCATGCCGTAGCCTGCCTGCTTGAACCACTCGTGAGAATTCATCTTGCAATTCCTCCCGTGTTATTGAAAAGCTCCCTGTAAGTAGATACTCCGCCGCAGTGCAAAAATCCTCCATCCGCGAAAGGACGGATGGAGGACTCCTGCGCCGGGATATTACTTGTACATGGCGTCGTAAGCGGTCTGATAGATCTCGCAGATCTCGTCCACGCCGTAGGTCGCCAGGTTATCCAGATGCGCCTGCCAGTCGGCGTCGCTGTCTATGTCCTTCTCGCCGGTTATGAAGCCGTAGATGACCTCGTCATAGTAGTTCTCGAACTCATAGGTGAGGTCGGTGATGCGGGACTGCTGGTCCTCGGTGTAGTTGAGGGTGGGCAGGTTGTACTTGAGGCCGCCGTAGGGCTCGTACATCTCCTGCGTTACCTTGAACAGCATGTACTCCATGTCCTCAGCGCTGCGCAGGTCAACCTCGGCGGATACGGCCTGGCTGCCGCGCCACTCGGCGCTGAAGTTGTATATCCGGTCTGGGTCCAGCAGTAGTTCTGGGTGTCGCCGGTGTTGCCGCTGTAATAGGCTACCGCGGCCCACTGGGCGGGCTCGCCGTTGAAGCCTATCTCGCCGTCCTCGGCCCAGCGCCAGCCCACGCCCTCGATGCCGTTATACATGCTGGCGGTCACTTCGGAGGTGTAGAAGTAGTCGGCCCACTCCAGCGCCAGGGTAGGATCGGCGCACGCGGAGGTGATGACGAACTGGCCGATGCTGGGCAGCTGCAGCGCGCTCATGGCATACTGCACGCCCTCGGGGCCCTTGAGCGGGGAGATGGCATAGTACTCGCGATAGCGGTCGTCGCCTATCTCGGAGGCGAACTGTCCGCCGTAGCCGGCGGTCATGCAGCCCACCAGGTTGCCGTCGGGATTCTCGACCATCTGCTTGAGCTGGTCCATGGTCTGGGTCAGGGTGCCCTCATACATCAGGCCCTCTTCGTAGAGCATGTTCAGGTACTTGAGCGCCTCGCGGAACTCGTCCCTGGCCATGGCGCAATAGACCTGCTGATCATCGTCCAGCTGGAAGCCGTACTTGCTGGTATCGAAGTACAGGAAGCTGTTGATGAGGTAGGGATAGGTCTGGCCATACCAGCCGTTGGTGCTGCCGGCCATGGGCACCTCGTCGGAGGGATCGCCGTTGCCGTTGGCATCGTTGTCGCGGAAGGCCTTGAGCATCTCGGTGAACTCATCGGTGGTGGTAGGCGCGGTGAGGCCCAGGTTGTCCAGCCACACGGTGTTCACCCACATCTTGTTGGCGTAGGTGCAGTGGTAGCAGGGGTTGATGCTGGGCAGGCTGTAGATATGGCCGTCGGCCTGCTTGATGAGGCTGAGGCCCTGCTCATAGTACTCCATGGCCTTCATCAGGTTGGGAGTGTACTGCTCCAGGTAGTCGTCCAGGGCGACTATCGCGCCGGCGGAGCCGTACTGCAGCAGCGCATCGGAGCTCAGGCCCACGCCCAGGAACGCATCCGGCAGGTCGCCGCCCGCGAACTGCATCGCAACCTTTTCGGAAGCGCTGTCGTCGGGTATCTGGTTGAAGTTGATGTGTATGCCGGTCTTTTCTTCCAGCCACAGGGTAAAGTCGTTGGTCTCGTAGTCCTCAACGGTCGCCACCTTGACGGCGGTGATGTTGAGCTCGCGCTTTTCGCCCGCGTCGTCGGCCAGGCTCAGCGCGGGCATGGCAGCCAGCACCAGCATCAGGCACAGCGTGAGGGCAAGCATCCTCTTTTTCATCTTGACGTCCTCCTTGTGATGTATTTTAAGCACATCCGTGCGGGGTAACACAGGTCAGCCCTTCATGGAACCCACCATGACGCCCTTTACGAAGAACCGCTGCACAAAGGGATAGGCGATTATCAGCGGCGCGCTGGCGACCACTATCAGCGCGTACTTCAGTATGTCGGCCAGGCCCTGCTTGAGCTCCAGGGCGGAGATATCGGTTATCATGTCTATGGTCATGGTGTTCTGTATCAGCACCTCGCGCAGTATTATCTGCAGCGGATACAGGTCGTAGCTGCTGAGGAACATCAGCGCGTTGAAGTAGGAGTTCCACTGCCCCACCACGTTGTAGAGCGTGAGCACGGCGATTATCGAGCCCGACAGCGGCACCACGAACAGTATCAGCTTGCGGAAGTGGTCGCAGCCGTCTATGTCGGCCGCCTCCAGCATCTCCTCGGGTATGGAGCCCTGTATGTAGGTGCGCATGAGCATTATGTGGAACACGTTGAGTGCGTTGGGTATTATCAGCGACCAGCGGGTGTTTATCATGCCCAGCTTGCGCACCACTATGTAGAACGGTATCATGCCGCCCGAGAACAGCGTTGCGAATATGAACAGGCGGCTCATTATGTTCTTGCCCGCAAAGCCGTGGCGCGAAAGGCCATAGCCCGCAAGTATGGACAGCATAAGGCTCACCAGAGTTCCGAACACCGCGTAGATTATGCTGTTCATATAGCCCGAGAGTATGTTGGGGTTTTTGAACACCTGCTTGTAGGCTATCACGGTGGGCTCCACCGGCCACAGCCACACTCGGCCCGATATGACGGCGGTGGAGTTGGATACCGACGCGCTCACCACGTACAGGAGCGGGTAAAGCACTATTATGCCCGTAAGCGTAAGCAGCGTATATACCGCCACGCCGAACACGCGATCCTCGCGCGTCTGACCGATATGGTTCTTCTTCGCCTTCGATTCCGACATATGCGCCGCCTCCTTTACCACAGACTGTTGCCGCCCATCTTGCGCGTGATGGTATTGACCGTTACCACCAGCACGAAGTTGACCAGCGAGTTGAACAGGTTGACCGCCGCCGAGTAGCCGTAGTCCAGGTTCAGAAGGCCCAGCTTGTAGATGTAGGTGCTGAGCACCTCCGACACCTGCGCGTTGGCGCTGTTCTGCATCAGGTAGACCTTCTCAAAGCCCACGTTCATTATCGAGCCGCAGTTCAGTATGAACAATATCGTCATCGTCGGCACGAGGCTGGGCAGGTCGATGTACCACACGCGCTGCAGGCGGCTCGCACCGTCGATTATCGCGGCCTCATGCTGGCTCACGTCCACGCTGCTGAGCGCGGCCAGGTAGATTATCGCGTTGAAGCCGGTGCTCTGCCATATGCCCGACCACACGTACATGTGCTTGAACAGGGGCTTGGACGCCATGAAGTTGATGCTCTTGAAGCCCAGGGAGTTGATGATGCGGTTTATTATGCCGCTGCGCTGGTCGAACATCTGCATCATCATGGCCACAAGCACGACGGTCGAGATAAAGTAGGGCGCGTAGGTTATCATCTGCACCGCTTTTTTATAGCGCACGTTGCGGCACTCGTTGAGCAGCACCGCCAGCAGTATGGGACAGGGCACGCCGGCCAGCAGCGAATACACGCTCAGCGTTATCGTATTGGTTATGGTCGCCGTGGCCGAGGGCGTGGTGAAGAACCTGCGGAAGTTGTCCAGACCTATCCACTTGCTGCCCGCCAGGCCGTTTACTATGTTGTACTTGGTGAAGCCTATCAGCACACCGTACATGGGTACATAGGAGAAAACCAGCAGCCACAGAAGCGGCAAGAGCATTATCGCGTATATCTGCCAGTCGTTGTGCAGGCGCCGCCCGAGGGTATTCTTCTTCGTGCCTTGCGCCGCGGCCGTCGATCTCGCATTCAAACCGCGCACCTCCAAGTCGAAAATTAATTGTGTCCTAATTCGGATGCATGCAGAATACCACTCAACTTTGCTCCGGGCAAGGTGTAAAGTCTGTTCAAAGGTACACATTTTTGCATTTTTACTGCAATAAAGGTGCGTTGTCAGTATTTGAACCTTGCAAACGCATCGGTACCAAGGCTATAATCTACATAAAAGCACGCATTTTACGGCAACAAAGGCGCAATGAAGCGCGGGCGGGGGAACGATATGTCGTC
>JBJEUC010000102.1:0-5001 GCA_051883635.1 Candidatus Fimadaptatus sp. | reverse complement strand
CGGCGCGAGCTTCAACATATCCCAGTACCCCGTGCTCAAGTGCGTGGGCATGCTGTCGGATGAGCAGAGCTGGCTTGCGCCCATGCACTGTCACGAGGATGTGACCGAGGTGATATTCGTAATGTCCGGCGAGGGCTTCGTGCAGGTGGCCGAGCGCTCCTATCCGCTGCGCCCCGGCACGCTGGCGCTGTACAACCCCGGCGTGATGCACCAGGAAAGCTGGCAGGCGTCCCGGCGCGGGCCCGAGCTGTTCCACATGAAGTTCGGCGAGTTCCAGCTGGGCGGCATGCCCGCGGGCCGCATACTGCCCGACGACCACGTGCCCGTGATAGAGACCGGCACATACGCGCCCCTGCTGGAGCAGATATTCCGCGCCATGTTCGACGAATGCTCGCGGCGCAGCGCCGGATACGAGCAGATGTGCCACAGCCTGCTGGAAAGCGCGCTGATAGTCATACTGCGCCTGCTCAACCAGCGCAGCGCGGCGGCCGAGGTGCCCCGGCCCTTTGACGAGATATCGGGCGATTCGCTGGCGCTCAGGGCCAAGACGTATATAGAGGACAACTATATGCGCAAGATAACCATGCGCGATATCGCGGACGAGCTGCACATCAGCTACTACCACCTGTCGCACATGTTCAAGCAGGAGCTGAGCCTGTCGCCGCAGGACTACCTGATATCCTACCGCATGAACGAGGCCTGCCGCCTGCTCACCACCACGCAGATGCCCATATCGCTCATAGCCGCGCGGGTCGGCTACGGCAATCAGTCGCACTTCAACGTCCAATTCAAGACCATCAAGGGCGTGTCGCCCGGCCAGTACCGGCGCATCTATTCCGATGGCGGCGAGTTCGGCGCGCCGGAGGAGGAGAGCGACGACGCCCGCGACACATGAGCCCGAGGGGAGGAATGGCATATGCCTGATTCATCGCTGACCAAGCGCGCTCTGGCTGCGGCGATAAAGGACCTGATGAAGGAAAAGCCCTTGACCAAGATAAGCATCGCCGACATAGTGGAGCGCTGTCAGATGAACCGGCAGAGCTTTTACTACCACTTCCGCGACAAGTATGATCTGGTAAATTGGATATTCTATACCGAGCTGATAACCGAGCTGCAAAGCCGCTCCAACGCGGACGAGTGGGAGGAAATGGAGAACATCTGCCAGTACCTGTACGACAACCGCTCGTTTTACATAAACGCGCTCAAGTTCACCGGCCAGAACTCCTTCTACGAGTACTTCGGCGAGGTCATCTACCAGATACTCAAGGTGGCCTTTTCCGCATCCTTCGGCGAAGGCGAGCAGAGCGACTTCAACGCGATGTTCTTCGCCGACGCCCTGCGCGCCTGCATATGCCGGTGGCTCACGGGCGGCGCGCGCATGGCGCCCCATGCGCTTGTGGAGCACATCCGCAACGCGTTCGTGCTGGCCAGCTCCCGGCCCCACCACGACTTCGACGGCATAATCGAAGACGTGCCCTGGACATAAGCGCCCGACCGATGGCCACAAGCGACCGCCATCGACCGCGCCCGGCCCAACGGCCACAAGCGACCGCCCGCCTGCTATCCGCAGGCGGACGGCTCGTTCTTCAGCAAGGCATAGGGGAGCGGGGGCGAGCACCGGCCCTCCGCAATGCATACGCCTGTTTCGCGGCGACCCCTCCGCACGAAAGCCGCCCCGCAGCCGGAACCGCTCCATGCCGTCCCGGCAGAATCCGCGCGCAATGCCCGCCATCAAACGCGCCCGGCCACGGCCACCAAACGCCCGCCTGCTATCCGCAGGCGGACGGCTCGTTCTTCAGCAAGGCAGGGGAGCGGGGCGAACACCGGCCCTCACCAATGTGTACGCCTGTTTCGCGGCAATCTTCCGCACGAAAGCCGCCCCGCAGCCGGAACCGCTCCATGCCGTCCTTGCAGAATCCGCGCGCAATGCCCGCCCTCGAACGCGCCCGCCCACGGCCACAAGGCGACCCCACCGGCGTGCGCAGCATAAGCGCGGCATCCAATCAACAGTCGCGCCATCCCCCGAACCGGAACCGCCCCATGCACCCCCGCGCAATACGAAAAGTGGCCGGGGCATCGCACCCCGGCCACCACACGCGCCGCCCGGCAGCTATCATTCCGCCAGGCGCGGCGCCAGCACGCTCAGCGCTTCGCTGAGCGTATGCGTGCGCACGTTCACGCCCTCCTGACTTCCCCAGGGCGTCGCGCTTATGCCCCCGCAGGCGTCCACCTCTATGTAGCAGGGCTGCGAGGATATTATGCCGTCCACCGCGTCCAGGTCGGAGAAGAAGTCCACCATGAACACAGGCTTTTCCGGCAATGTCTTTTCGCCCATGGCGTATTCATGCACCCGCGCCCGGCATTCCTCCGAGCATCCGGGTGCGCTTACGAACAGCGCAAGCTCGCCCCCGCAGTCATCGGCCTGCCGTATCATGCCGCCGCCCAGTATCCGCTCGCAGTTGGCGTCGTCATATACCATGTAAAGCCCGTACAGAAGGCGCGCCCCGCGCAGTATGCCAGCCGCGCGCGCTATGGCATCTTCCGATTCGCTGCGCATGCAGAACAGCATGTTGTGCTGCGCCCGCGCGCGCTCCGCCATCGCGGGTGTTATCAGCTCCGCCGGGGTGAGGAATGCGAACGCGCAGTCGCTGAAGCTGCCGCACATGTCGATTATACCGCCCGCGTCGGCGCGCTCCGTGCAAAGCGTTATCCAGAACGTATGCGCGCCCAGCTCGCGCGCCTGAGCCATGAAGCCCCTCGCCTCGTCGACGGTAAGGCTGTCTGCGCCCGCGTCCTCCATGCGTATCACAAAGCTCCACGGCACGTTGAAGCCGCGCGCCGCCTCCACGCTGCGTATCACGCGCGCGCCGCGCGACCAGCTGAAGTAGCCCAGATTGATGCCCACGGTCTTGAGCGTTTCCCGGTCCACGCTCGCCATTGCGCGCTTGAGCAGATTGATGTACTGGCTGCGCTTGCGGCCCAGCACGTTCTGCGCCATCTGGAAAAACGCCTTCTGCCTGTGTGTATGCGAAAAGTATTTGCCCAGATCCAGCATGTTGCGCGCGCCGCGCACGGGGTCGCGTTCCAGCGCGCTGAGGCCGCTCTCCACGGCCGCCTTCACTGCGGCAAAGTTTATCGTATGCTCCTCGTCTCTGCTCATATCAGCCGCCCCAGCCTCCATATCATTGTACGCTTAATATAATACTACCGACTTGCGTTTCGGTAAATAGACACTTTGCCGATTTGTATAGCCTAACGGAGCCGCTCCGCTCATACATATGTTGCAGGCGTCCTGATTTTTGACACCCTTTCGCATTTGTAGGTTGCTTTTGACAGGCAATAAGGTATAATAAGGATACGGCACTGGCCGTACACATATAGGGGAGGGACATCTGTTGACAGAACATGGGTCAAAACTGGAGGAGCTTCTTTCCAGCCTCGGGACCGACGGGCAAAGGGGCCTGAGCCGGGCGCAGGCGGAGGAGCTACTGGGGCGCGTGGGCCCCAACAAGCTGGGCGAGGCCCGCAAAAAGTCCAACCTTGCGCGCTTCATCGACCAGTTCAAGGACGCAATGATAATCATACTGCTCATTGCCGCGCTGGTGTCGTTCATAATCGCCTTCAACGGCAACGACCCGATGGAGTTCATTGAGCCGGGTCTGATAGTGCTGATAGTAGTGCTCAACGCGCTCATGGGCATGATACAGGAGTCCAAGGCCGAAAAGTCGCTGGAGGCCCTGCGCAATATGTCCGCGCCTCACGCCAGGGTGCTGCGCGACGGCCAGGAGACCGTGATAGACGCCTCCGCCGTGGTGCCGGGCGACATACTGCTGCTGGAGGCCGGCGACTTCGTGCCCGCCGACGCACGCCTCATACAGTCCGCCAGTCTCAAGTGCGAGGAATCCGCGCTCACGGGCGAATCCGTGCCGGTCGAAAAGCGCGCCGACGCCGAGGTGGGGGATGACGCGGCGCTGGGCGACCGCCTCAACATGGTCTATTCGGGCTGCTCCGTGACCTACGGGCGCGCGCGCGCCGTGGTCACGCAGACCGGCATGAACACCCAGATAGGCAAGATAGCCGGAATGCTGGCCCAGCAGGAGGAGGGGCTCACGCCCCTGCAGCAGAAGCTGGCAGACCTGGGCAAGGTGCTGGGCATAGTCGCGCTCATCACCTGCGCGGTGATATTCGTGATAGGGCTCATCGACGGCATTCCGATAATGGAGATATTCATGACAGCCGTTTCGCTGGCCGTGAGCGCGATACCCGAGGGCCTGCCCGCGATAGTCACCGTGGTGCTGTCCATAGGCGTACAGCAGATGGTCCGGCATAACGCCATAATACGCCGCCTGCCCGCGGTGGAGACGCTGGGCTCGGCCTCGGTCATCTGCTCGGACAAGACCGGCACGCTCACCCAGAACCGCATGACGCTCATGAAGGTCTATTCGGCCCGCACATCCGGCACCTACGACGTGGACGGCGCGCTTGCGGGCGAGCCGCTGGACATAGTGCGCCTGATGACGCTGTGCTGCGACGGCGCGGTGGAGATAGAGGGCGACAGGGTCACTCACATAGGCGACCCCACCGAGACCGCCGTGGTGCTGGCCGCGCACCGCAGCGGGCTGCCCAAGTCCGAGCTGAACGCAGCTTATCCGCGCGTGGCCGAGCTGCCCTTCGATTCGGACAGGAAGCTGATGACGACCGTATGCCGGTTCGGCGAGGGCGATTACCGCGTGATAGTCAAGGGCGCCTTCGACATGCTCTCGCAGCGCTGCGCCGCTACCGACGAAAACGCGCGCCGCCTAGCCGCCGCCGCCCGGGTGACGGACGAGATGGGCCAGCAGGCGCTGCGCGTGCTGGCGCTGGGCGTAAAGACGCTGGACCATGTGCCCGCCGAGGGCGAGCTGACCAGCGAGTCCCTGGAGAGCGGCCTTGAGCTGATAGGCCTGGTGGGCATGATAGACCCGCCCCGCGAGGAGGCGAAGGAGGCCGTCGCCGTGTGCC
>JBJEUC010000101.1:0-5002 GCA_051883635.1 Candidatus Fimadaptatus sp. | reverse complement strand
CTGAGTCGCCTGGACGCTCACCCGCAGGCTCACCGCGCTGGGCTTTGCGCGGCAGGGCAAGTGACGCGCGGGCGGTGACGATAGTCCATACGGCGAGGCTGGCGCGTATGCGGTGATTGTGGGCCACGTCGCCTGGACGCTCACCCGCAGGCTCACCGCGCTGGGCTTTGCGCGGCATGACAAGTGACGCGCAGGTCTGCGCGCATATGAAAGTACACTTGCACGGATAAATGACAAAAGGGGAACGGATGCAAATGCGCATTTTACATACTTCGGACTGGCATCTGGGCGCGACGCTGGGAGGCTTCAGCCGCCTGGAGGAGCAGAGGGCGCTGCTGGGCGAGATATGCCGCCTGGCGCGCGACAGGCATGTGGACGTGGTGCTGGTGGCGGGTGACGTGTACGATTCGTACACGCCCCCGGCCGCGGCGGAGCAGCTCTTCCTGGACACCATGAATACGCTTTCGCGCGATGGGATAGCGTGCTTCGTCATCGCCGGCAATCACGACAGCCCCGAGCGGCTGTGCGCGCCGCGCGCGCTGGCGGGCGCACAGGGCGTGTACATACTGGGCCTACCGGGCGAAACGCCGCAGGGCGAGGGCCTGCTCGAGAGCGCGCCGGGCTTTGCGCGCTTCCGGCCGCGCGGCTGCGACTGCGACTGCGCGATAGCGGCGGTGCCCTATCCCAGCATGGGCCGACTGGGCTGCGGCGAGGAGGAGTACTCCGGGCGCGTGGGCGAGCTGTTCCGCGCCGCCGACGCGCGCTTTAGGCCGGAGTACGTAAACCTGGCCGTGTCCCACCTGTTCGCGCGCGGAGGCAGCGCGGGCGGCGTAGAGCGGCCCATAGAGGGCGTGGGCGGCGCGCTGTGCGTGGGCGAGGACGACCTGAGCCGCGCGCAGTACGTGGCGCTGGGCCACCTGCACCGCGCGCAGCGAGCCGCCGGGGCGCACTATTCGGGCAGCATAATGCAGCAGGACTTCGGCGAGAGCGGCCAGATGAAGCAGGTGCTGCTGGTGGATGTGGAGCCGGGCGGCGAGGCGCAGGTCACGGAGGTGCCGCTCATCTGCGGGCGCTATCTGGCGCGCTGGCATGTGGGCAGCCTGGACGAGGCGCGCTCGCTGATAGCCGAGGGGCGGGACGCTCAGGGCTGGATAGAGCTGACGGTGGAGTCCGCCACGCCGCCCACCGAGCGGGAGCTCACAGAGCTCATGCGCCTGCGCGAGCGCATAGTGTACGCGCGCTGGCAGGGCGTGGGCCGGCATGAGCAGGGCGACACGATAGACTGGACCAGCCGCCCGCGCCAGGAGCTGTTTGAGGCGTTTTACCGGCAGGCCCGGGGCTGCGAACCGCCGCGCGACGTCACGGCGCTGTTCCTGGAGCTGATGAGCGAGGAAGGGGGCGACGGGGATGAGACCGCTGAAGCTGACCTTTGAGGGACTGAACAGCTTTGAAAAGCGCCAGTCGATAGACTTCGCGCGGCTGACCGAGGCGCGGCTGTTCGGCATATTCGGCCCCACGGGCTCGGGCAAATCCACGATACTGGACGCGATGACGCTGGCGCTGTACGGCGAGGTCGTGCGCGCGCCGCACAAGACCGGCGGCATACTCAACACCCGCTGCGACGATCTGTTTGTCGAAATGGAATTTTCGCTGGGCGCGGGCGAGAGCGAGCGCGTCTACCGCGTAATGCGCGCCTACTCGCGCGATAAGGACGGCGACTCGCTCAAGGTGAAGCGCTGCTCGCTGCGCCGCGTGGACGAGGGGCAGGAGACGGTCATCTGCGCCGAAAAGTCGTTTGAGGTCACGCAGAAGGTGCGCCAGCTCCTGGGCCTGACCATGGGCGACTTTGTGCATTCGGTGGTGCTGCCGCAGGGGCAGTTCGCCGAGTTCCTCAACATGACCGGCAAGGACCGGCGCGACATGCTGGAGCGGCTGTTCCACCTGGAGGAGTTCGGGCGCGCGCTGGCCGAGCGCGTGCGCCAGCGCGAGCAGAGCGTGCAAAGCCGCGTGGGCGAGAACGAGGCGGCGCTGCGCGAGCTGGCCGACGTGAGCGATGAGGGGCTCAAGGAGGCGCGCGTGCGCAGGGAGCTGGACGCGGAGGAGCTGGGCCGCGTGGAGCAGGAGTCCCAGACCGCCGAGCGCGAGGCCGCCGGGCTGCGGGCGCTGTACGAGCGCGCGCAGGAGCGCAAGACCTGGCAGGTGAAAAAGCTGGAGCACGACGCGGCGCGCAGCCGGATATCGCTGATGAACGCCGAGCTGGACGCCGCGCGCCGGGCGCAGCAGGTGCTGCCCCTGGCCGAGGAGCTGGCGCGCCTGGAGCGGGAGACGGCGGCGCAGCGGCGCACGGCGCACGAGAGCGTGCGCGCGCACGAGAACGCCGCCGACTACAACGCCAAGGTCACAAAGGAGGCCGAGACGCGCCGCCCGCAGCTCAGCGCCGAGCAGCAGGCGCTGCAAAAGCGCATCGGCGCGCTGGAAACGCTCATACCCCGGCAGGAGGAGATGAATCGGCTGACGCAGGAAGAGCGCGATATGATGGACCGCCTGAGCGAGGCGCGCGCCCTGAGCGCGGAAAACGACCGCGCGCTGGATGAAAAGCGCGAGGCCGTCAAAAAGGGCGAGGCCTACGTCGCCGAGCAGGAGGAACTCTCGGCGCAGGCCGCGCAGCTGGATATGGAAAAGCTGGGCAGGGGCGCGCAGCTGGAGCGCGATATGGAGGACCGCCAGACGCGCTATGCCGATACGCTCCGCAGGCTCAGCGAGCGCGCGGCGGAGCTGAGCAGCTGCATGAGCGAGCTGAACGCCGCGCAGGAGCGCGAGCAGGCGCTCCGGGACGAGCTGAGCGCCGCCCGGGCCGCCGTCACCCGCGCCGAGGACGAATTCATCGCCGCCACCACGCGGCACGCGGCGGCGCAGCTGGCCCGCTCGCTGGGCGAGGGCGAGCGCTGCCCGGTGTGCGGCTCCACCCACCATCCCCAGCTCGCCGTGGACGAGTGCGAGGTGGAGGACGGCCGCGCGCAGGCGCGCCAGCTGCGCGACGACAAGCAGAAGGCCTATTCGGACGCGCTGCGCGAGATCGCGCGGCTGGGCCAGGCGCGCGAGTCGCAGGAGCAGGCCCATGCCGAGCTGCAGGCGCAGGCCGAGGCACTGCGCGGCGAGCTGAGCGGCATCACCGCCGAATGGGAGCGGCTGTGCCGCGAGGCTGGCGCGTCGTCGCTCAGTAAGGCATACAGCGACGCGCTAGAGCGGCAGAACCAGGCGCAGGGCTCCGTGCAGCGGCTGGCCAGGGCGCGCGCGAAGCTGGACTCATACCGCCGTCAGCTCAACGAATACGAGATGGAGCGGCTCAAGCTGCACAACCTGGTGGACGCGCTGGACGACAAGCTCAAGCTGAACCGCCGCTCTGCCAGCGGCTGGGCGGGCGAGCTCAAGCGGCTGGAGCTGCCCGTGGACGCGGACATCTGCGCTGAGCTGGACAAGTGCCGCCGGAGCCTTGAGCACATAGAGCACACCGTGACCAAGATGGACGACGCGCTCCGGGACGCGCGCCGGCGGGTCGAGGAGACGCAGAAGCGCGCCGCCGACCAGACGGCGCGGCTGGAGGAGCTGGAGCGCCAGTGCGCAAGCCGCAGCGAGCAGCTGGGCGATGCGCTGAAGCGCACGGGCCTTGCCGACGTGGATGCAGCCGCGCGGGCGCACCGCAGCGATGAGCGCGTGGCCGAGCTGGAGCAGGCGCTGCGCCGCGATGCTGACGAGCAGCTGCTAATTGAGGCCAACCTCAAGCGGCTGGCCAGCGCCGGGGACGAGCGCGAAGTCACCGACGCCGAGATGAGCGCCGCCGATGCGCGCGCCGGTTCGCTGCGCGCGCGCGCCAAGGAGCTCACCGCTTCGCTGGGCGCGCTGGAGCGGCAGATAGCCGACATGGACGTGCGGCTCAGGCGCAAGCGCGAGCTGGAGACGGCGGCGCAGAAGCTGGAGCATGAGCTGGACTGTGTCACGGAGCTAAAGCAGGTGCTGCGCGGCAACTCGCTGGTCGAATACGTGGCCAACCAGTACCTAATCGACATCACGCGCATGGCGGGCGAGCGGCTCATGTTCCTCACGGCCAAGGGGTACGACCTGGAGCTGGGCGAGGACGGCTTCATCGTGCGCGACATGGACAAGGGCGGCGCGCCGCGCGCCACGTCCACGCTGTCGGGCGGCGAGACGTTCCTGGTATCGCTGTCGCTGGCGCTCTCGCTGTCCATGCACATCAATCTGCGCGGCCAGCCGCTGGGCTTCTTCTTCCTGGACGAGGGCTTCGGCACGCTGGACGACCGGCTGCTGGGCACGGTAATGGACGCTCTGGCGATGCTGGCGCGCGACAACTTCGCCATCGGCGTGATAAGCCACGTGGGCGCGCTCAAGGAGCGGATACCGGCGCAGCTGGTGGTGACGTCGGGCCCGGACGGCTCGGCGGCGCGCGTGGAGTTCGCATAGCGCGCAGGCGGCGCAGGTGCGGGAGGCGGAGTCCAGGAGGGCGGCATCTGCTCGGGAGCCGGTTCCGGACGACATGACTGTGGGTGCGCGCAGCTGGGAATGGCAACGCGCGTAATGAGCGGTTGCATAACGCACAGCTACACACGGGCGTGCGAGTCGGCGTTCAGGGCGGCTGCATTTGCGCGGGAGGCGGGTCCGAATTACATGGCTGCGGGCACACGCGGCTGGAATGGCAAAGCGCGGCATGAGCGGTTGCCGAGCGGGCGTGCTTCGTTGAAGGACAGGAATGGCCCAAGCGGAAGCCGCAGACGCGCAAGCGGGCGGCAGTGATGTGCCGGTGAGTCGGCATGTTCCGGGATAATGCTCGAGTGCGTATGCGGCCTGAGCGGCCCAGTGCCGGGAAGAGCGGCGCTCTGACATCCATGTTCGACGCGCCTGAGCGGGCTGCTTCGATTTACATTGATTGTTGCTGTCTGGGCTGCATTGTACCGGCTCAGCCCGAACGCCGTCATCAAGAATCCGA
>JBJEUC010000100.1:0-5010 GCA_051883635.1 Candidatus Fimadaptatus sp. | reverse complement strand
CGGAGGCAGCCACGCGGCTGCTGCCGCAGCCAAAAGCGGCGCAAGGATGCGCCGCGATAGCCGCAAGGCAGCGGAAGACCGCAAACCTGCGCAAAACTCCTTTGCCCCAAACATGTGAAGCGCGCCGCGCCAGAACGCGCCGCGCTCCCCGTCAAACTATCTTCACCCCCAGCATCACCGCAACATCAATAGCCTGCGCTGCGCTGATCTTCGCCCCGGCTATCTCGCGCAGATCATCGGAGAGCGCAATGCCGCCGATGAGGCATGTGGATAGGTCAACGCCCTTGAGCGGCGTCCTGAAAAAGTCCGCGCGCGTCAGGTCGCACTCGCTCAGGCGCAGCTTTTTGTGCCTGAGCTCGCTCAGGAAGGCATCGGCCAGATCGCAGCGCACAAGGCGCACGTCCTCCAGCTTGGACTGGGTGAGATTGGCGTAGCGCAGCGTGCAGCCGGTGAGCTCAAGCTCGCGCATGATGCTGCCGTGCAGGTCGGTGTTCACTCCGGTCACGCCGTTGAGCGCGCAGCGCTGCCAGTAGCCCTCGCCTATGCGGCAGCGCGATATGTCGCAATTCTCGAAAGTGCAGTCGTAAAAGCCGGCGTGCGTCATGTCGCAGCCCTCGAACCGGCAGCGTATGAAGCGCACCCGCGCAAACTCCATGCGCGCCATGTCCGCGCCCGTCAGCGCCTCCTCCTCATGGACGGCGTCCTCTATGCCTTCGTCGCGCCCGCGCGCGGCGGCGATGTCGTCTGTGAGCATAAGCAGCCTCCTTGACTTGATGGGCAGATTATACCATAAAGCGCCGGGCTTGTCACGGCCCCCGGGAGATGCGCGGGCCAGGTGGGTCACATTTATGTTAAATGAAGCGGGCACTTTGCGCGCATGGCCCGCCCGGCGGCAGGAAATAGCGCGCGCAGGGCGAATACATACCATTGCGCGCGGCAACCGCGCGGTAAAACCACCCGATAGCAAGGAGAACAACATGCGCCAAGAGATTGCGGAGGTAACGGCTCTTCGCGACGTCGCGGAGGGCATATTCGAGCTGGAGCTGCATGCTCCGGGCATATGCTCAGAGATGATATTGCCCGGCCAGTTCGTGCAGGTGAGTCTGAACGATGCGTCCCGGCTGCTGGCCCGGCCCATCAGCGTGCGCGACGTGATAGGCGAGAATCTGGTGCTGGCCATACAGCAAAAGGGCGAGGGCACGCGCCAGCTGAGCCGGCTGAGCGTGGGCGACAGGCTGCGCCTGACCGGCTGCATGGGCAACGGCTTTGACTGGGACGACGACGGCGAGTACCTGCTGGTGGGCGGCGGCATAGGCATGGCCCCCATACTCTTCCTGGAGAGCAGGATGCGCGCCCCGCACAAGCTCCTGGCGGGCTTCCGCAGCGCGAGGTACGCCTTTGGCGTGGAGCTGCCCGGCGCGATAGTGGCCACCGAGGACGGCTCACTGGGCGAAAAGGGCTTCGTGACCGAAGCGCTCAGGCGCGAGATAGAGCGCAAGGCTCCCGACTGCGTGATGTGCTGCGGCCCCACGCCCATGCTGCGCGCCGTGCAGCAGGTCTGCGCCGAAACGGGCGTGCGCTGCCAGCTCTCGCTGGAGGAGCGCATGGGCTGCGGCCTGGGCGCGTGCCTGGTGTGCAACTGCAAGATACGCGCAAGCGAAAACGGCGAGTGGAACTACAAGCGCGTCTGCGTGGACGGGCCGGTATTCTATGGTTCGGAGGTGGTATTCGATGGCTGACATGAGCGTGAACATATGCGGCGTGCCGTTTGTCAACCCCGTGATAGCGGCCTCGGGCACGTTCGGCTTCGGGCGCGAGTATCAGAAGTTCTACGATGTGTCGCTGCTGGGCGGCATATCGGTCAAGGGCCTCACGCGCCTCAAGCGCCAGGGCAATCCCCCCGCGCGCGTGGCCGAGACCCCCTCGGGCATGCTCAACTCGGTGGGCCTGCAGAACCCGGGCGTGGAGGCGTTCATCGCCGACGAGCTGCCCTGGCTCAGGCAGCAGGGCACCGTGGTCATAGCCAACATGGCCGGCGCGTGCGAGGATGATTACGCCTACATGGCCGCGCGGCTGTCCGCCAGCGACGTGGACATGCTGGAGATGAACATATCCTGCCCCAACGTGAAGGAGGGCGGCGTGGCCTTCGGCACGCGCCCCGAATCGATATACAACATAGTCAAACTCACCAGCGCCGAGGCCAAAAAGCCGCTGATAGTCAAGCTCTCGCCCAACGTGGCCGACATCGCCGAATGCGCGCGCGCGGCCGAGGAGGCCGGGGCCGACGCGATATCGCTGATAAACACGCTCACCGGCATGGCGGTGGACGTGTACACGCGGCGGCCGGTGCTGGCGAACGTGGTGGGCGGGCTTTCGGGCCCGGCGGTGAAGCCGGTGGCGCTGCGCATGGTGTGGCAGGCCTCGCGCGCCGTCAAGGTGCCCGTGATAGGCATGGGCGGCATAATGACCGGCGAGGACGCGGCGGCCTTCATGCTGTGCGGCGCGAGCGCCGTTATGGTGGGCACCGCCAACATACACGACCCCATGGCCTGCGTGAACATAATTGAGGAGCTGGAGCAGTACTGCGACAGGACGGGCGTCAAGGCCGTGAGCGAGCTTACCGGCGCGCTCAGGGTGTGACGCGGCGCCTGCCTGCAAGGCAGTCTGCTTATGTGCCCCCGCGCCCCTGAGCCCCCGCGCACTGTACGTGCGCGGGGGCGTCCGCTTTTCCCGCTGAACGCGCGCAAATGCAGCATCGGGCCCCGAATTATCCCAATTTAATCAATGCGTGATTGACTTAATGATCAAAAAATGGTAGAATGATGTTGCTATAAGGCATACTAGGCGATGTCCGAAAGGCAATATCGTTTGGAGGGATATACCATGGAATTCAAGCAAAACGCCAAATACGCGCTGGTAGTGCCCACCTCTATGGGCGTGCGCATAACTCCCCAGAACCGTCAGCCGGTACACGTATCGCGCGTGTTCACCATGCAGGCCACCAGCGCCGAGTCCAACGTGCTGGGCGTATCGGCGTCCCTGGGCCTCAGGACCAAGGTGCTGACCACCTTCGTCAAGGATTCGCCCATAGCGCGCTTCATAAAGGACGACCTGAGCCGCCGCCACATAGAGTACGAGGGCGCCGAGGTGGAGCAGGGCGGCCCCTGGGGCTATCGCCATCAGTTCAACATAGCCGACTGCGGCTACGGCAAGCGCGGCCCGCGCGTGGCCAACGACCGCGCCGGCGAGGTCGGCCGCACGCTGAACGTGAAGGACTTCGACCTGGTGAAGCTGTTCGATACCGACGGGGTGAAGATACTGCACGTATCGGGCCTTATCGCGGCCATGAGCCCCGAGACCGGCGAGTTCTGCCTGAAGCTGGCCGAGACCGCCAAGCAGTACGGCACCGCCGTGTCCTTCGACCTCAACTTCCGCGCGTCCTTCTGGAAGGGCCGCGAGCAGGAGCTGCGCGAGATATTCGCCCGCATCGCCGCCGCCGCCGATATACTGATAGGCAACGAGGAGGACTTCCAGCTGGCGCTGGGCATACAGGGCCCCGAGTCGGGCGGCAAGGACCTCGCCTCCAAGATAGACAGCTTCAAGGGCATGATAATGAACGTGAAGAAGGCCTATCCCAACGCCAGGGTGTTTGCGACCACGCTGCGCCAGGTCGTTTCGGCCAACGAGCATCTGTGGGGCGCGATAATGCTCTGCGGCGACGAGTGGCACGTCATCGAGCCGCGCCCGATACAGGTCTACGACCGCATCGGCGGCGGCGACGGCTTCGTCTCCGGCATGCTCTACGGCTTCATACAGGGCTGGGAGCCCGAAAAGTGCGTCCAGTTCGGCTGGGCCAGCGGCGCGCTGGTCACAACGCTGGAGACCGACTTTGCCGAGCCGGCCGACGAGGAGCAGATCTGGAGCATATGGGAAGGCAACGCCCGCGTAAAGAGGTAAGTGCGCCTGCGCTTCAAGCAGACCAAATCAGACTGCCTGCGGGGCGGCAGGGCGTCCATATACGGACGCCCGGGCGACGCGCCGCCCTGCGGGCCGCTGCTTCAGAAAGGACTTTTGCAGTATGGAAAAGGGCCAGAACAAGGTCATAGTCGTGCTGGTGGACGGCATGCGCCCCGACGGCATGATGGCGACGGGACATCCCTTCCTTGAGACCATCAAGTCCCGCTTTTCTTACAGCCTGAACGCGCAGACCGTCGAGCCTTCGGTCACGCTGCCGTGCCATATGTCGCTGTTCCACAGCGTAGACCCCTCGCGTCACGGCGTGACCACCAATACCTACGTGCCCCAGGTGCGCCCGATAAAGGGCATCGCCGAGGTGGTAGACGCTGCGGGCCTGCAGGCGACGTTCTTCTACACCTGGGAGGAGCTGCGCGACCTGGGCCGCCCGGACAGCCTTGCGTACAGCCTGCTGATAAACCAGCACAAGTTTGAGGACACCGACACCAGCATAACCGCGGCCGCTGTGGACTACATCCGCGTGAAGGAGCCGGACTTCACCTTCCTCTACCTGGGCGAGACCGACGAGGTGGGCGGTCACAACGTGGGCTGGATGAGCGAGACGTACGAAAAGAGCGTGTACAAGGCGCTCACCTGCATCGAGAAGGTGTTTAACGAAATGCCCGAGGGCTACAGCCTGATAATACTGGCCGACCACGGCGGACACGACCGCTCGCACGGCTCGACCATGCCCGAGGACATGACAATACCCGTATGCGCGTTCGGCCCCGCGTTCCGCGAGGGCTACGAGTTCGAGCGCGCGGTGAGCATAAAGGACGTTGCGCCCACCGTGACAAAGCTGCTGGGCGTGCGCGCGCCGCGCGAATGGGAAGGCACGCCGCTGGTATGACGGCACAATATTGATAAAAGGGGTAGATTACCGTGAAAAAGGCAGATATCGGTCTTATCGGTCTTGCCGTTATGGGCGAGAACCTGGTGCTCAATATGGAATCCAAGGGCTTCACTGTGGCGGTGTTCAACCGCACGACCAGCAAG
>JBJEUC010000099.1:0-5027 GCA_051883635.1 Candidatus Fimadaptatus sp. | reverse complement strand
TGCGACCTTTTGGTCCCGAACCAAACGCGCTACCAAACTGCGCTACACCTCGAAAGAGCCAATAATCGGGCTCGAACCGATGACCTGCAGTTTACGAAACTGCTGCTCTACCTGCTGAGCTATATTGGCGAAACACAACCGCTAACGAGTAGAAATTATAGCACACCTTTGCCGGAAAATCAAGTGGTTTTGCCGAACTTTTCCGAGTTTACAGAATGTTTGCATCGGCCGCGCACGGGCGCCGCCGGGCGGAGCGCAAATGTCGCCTGGCAGGCGACCAAACCGGCCGCCGGGTGCGCTATAATACGGTCATAGGCAGGATTTGAGCGACAGAGGAGGAAATAAAATGAATAGCGACTTCACCGAGCTGGTGTTCATAATCGACCGCAGCGGCTCCATGGCCGGGCTGGAGGACGATACCATCGGCGGCTTCAACGCCATGATAGCCCGGCAGAAGCGGGCCGAGGGGCGCGCCTGCGTGTCCACCGTACTGTTCAGCGACCGGAGCAAGGTGATACACGACCGGGTGGACCTGCAGCGGGTGGAGCGGCTTACCGCCGCGCAGTACACGGTGGGCGGCTGTACCGCCCTGCTGGACGCCGTCGGCCAGGCCATCGACCACATATCCGGCGTGCATCGCCGCCTGCGCGAGCGGGAGCGGCCCGCGCGCACGCTCTTTGTCATCACGACCGACGGCATGGAAAACGCCAGCCGCCTCTATGACCTGCGTAAGGTCAGGCGCATGATAGAGCAGCAGAAGGCGCGCTTCGACTGGGAGTTCCTGTTCCTGGGCGCGAACATCGACGCCGCCGAGGCGGCCGCGGACATAGGCATAGACAGTCGGCGCGCGGCCACCTACCGCAGCGATTCGGAGGGCACGCGGCTCAACTACGAGGTGCTGAACGACGCCATCTGCTCGGTGCGCGCGTGCAAGCCCATAGCGGACGACTGGGCGGCGCCCATAGAGGCCGACCGCCGGAGGAGGAGATAACATGATAGGCGCGATAATCGGCGACATCGTCGGTTCCCGGTTTGAGTGGGACAACTGCCTGAGCAAGGACTTTGAGCTGTTCGCCCCCGAATGCTCCGTGACCGACGACAGCATAATGACCCTGGCCATCGCAAAGGCGCTCATGGAGAGCCTGCCCGACCGCAGCGACCTGAGCGTGCAGGCGGTGCGCTGGATGCAGCTGGTGGGGCGGCCCTACCGGGGCTGCGGCTATGGCGGCCGGTTCTTCGACTGGATGTACAGCGACGACCCCAAGCCCTACAACAGCTTCGGCAACGGCGCGGCCATGCGCGTGAGCCCCTGCGGCTTTGCCGCGCGCAGCCTGGACGAGGCCCGGCGGCTCGCCCGGGCCGTGACCGAAGTGACGCACAACCATCCCGAGGGCATCAAGGGCGCGGAGGCCACGGCCGTGGCCATATACCTGGCGCGCACGGGCAGCAGCATGAGCGATATACGCCGCGCCATGGCCGGGTACTACGATCTCGACTTCACGCTTAACGACATACGCGACACGTATCAGTTCAACGAGACCTGTCAGGGCACCGTGCCCCAGGCACTGACCGCCTTCTTCGAGTCCACGGGATTTGAGGACGCGATACGCAACGCGATATCGATAGGCGGCGACAGCGACACGCTTGCCGCCATCACCGGCGGCATCGCCGAGGCCTACTACGGCGTGCCCGACGCGCTCAGGGAGCAGGCGATGGGCTATCTGGACGAGTTCCTGGCCGGGATACTCGTCGAGGCCGAGAGGAGCATCTGACAGGCGCGGCAGCGCGGCATATGCCCGCTTTGATGGCGGTGCGGCCGCGCGCCCTTCTCCCTCGGCCAGGCCACCCCGCCGCTTTGGCATATCGCCGGTATCCGTTCCGCCTGTGCCGGGAGCATCACTTCCCTGCCCTGAGCGGCGGGGCGGCCCGGCCGCGCATATCACATTCACTTCCGCTTCACTTCCCGCCTGCGGCCTCAGCCGCAGGCCAGGCTTTCCGGCACAGGTCGCTGCAAATCGCACATGGCTTCGCCCACGGCCCTGCTTCCCGCCCGGCAGGCCGTGGGCTTCTGAAATTCGTGCGCGCATCCGCGCCGTCGGCTGCCTCGGCATCCTCTCACCCCGGCCGCTCCGCCCTCCCCACTCGGCCGCGTCGCCATCCCCACTCGGCCACGTCGCCCTCGGCCACGTCGCCCTCCCCATCGGCTGCATCGCCCTCATCGGCCTCCCCATCCTCACCCCCTCCCCTCATCCCCCTGCATTGCCTGCGGCCGGCATGTGTGGTATAATCCACATATCAGCCGCGCTGCGCGGCAAGTCGAACACGCGAGAGGTGACTTCTGTATGCCCATAGAACTGGTGCGCAACGACATAACCCGCATGCGCGTGGACGCCATAGTCAACGCCGCCAACAGCAGCCTGCTGGGCGGAGGGGGCGTGGACGGCGCGATACACCACGCCGCCGGGCCCGGGCTGCTGGCCGAATGCCGCCTGCTCGGCGGATGCCCCACGGGCGAGGCGCGCATCACCGGCGGCTACCGACTGCCCTGCCGCCATGTGATACACACGGTCGGGCCGGTATGGCGCGGCGGCTCGCACGGCGAGGAGGCGCTGCTGCGCGCCTGCTACCGCAATTCGCTGGCGCTGGCCCGGGCGCACAAGTGCGAGAGCATCGCCTTTCCGCTCATATCGGCCGGCGCGTACGGGTACCCGCGCGCGCAGGCGCTTTCGGTCGCCATGGACTGCGCACGCGACTTCCTGCTCGACAACGATATGCTGATATACATAGTCGTATTCGACCGCGGCAGCTTCCGCGCGAGCGAAAGGCTGTACGCGGGCATAGCGCAGTACATAGACGACGTGTATGCCAGCGAGCACGCCGTGACGCGCGGCGGACGCTTCAGCCTCCCCCGCCCGCACGAGCCCCGCCGCGCGGACGCCGCGCCCTGCAAAGCGTCGACTCCCGCCGAGCCGTGCTCCGCTGCCGCACGGCCCCTGTGCGATGCTGAGTACGACGAGAGCGACCTCCCCATACTGGGCGCGCCCGTGGCTGCGGACGAGGACATATCGCTCCGCGACGCGCTCAGCAATATGGACGAGACCTTCACCCAGATGCTGCTGCGCAAGATAGACGAGCGCGGCATGACGGATACGGCCTGCTACAAGCGCGCCAACATCGACCGCAAGCTGTTCTCCAAGATACGCAGCGACGCGCACTACCGCCCCAGCAAGCGCACCGCGCTGTCGCTGGCCATAGCGCTCAGGCTGTCGCTGGACGAGACGCGCGCGCTGCTGGCGGCGGCGGGACTGGCGCTCTCCCACAGCATCAAGGCCGACATAATAGTGGAATACTGCATCCTGCATGGCATCTACGACATCGACGAGGTGAACCGCACACTCTTCGATTTCGACCAGAGCCTGCTGGGCGCATGACGGGCTCCCCCGACTATACTGGCGGATCCGCACCTGCTGCGGGTCCGCCTTGCTTTGCCCGCGCAGGGGCGACCCGCCAAATCTTAACCCTGCGCAGGCGCCGTTTTTTAGTTTAGGTACCTTGACATTTTGCCGGCAGTGGAATATAATCAAGGTACCTTGATAGATATGGAGTTGATTCAGAATGCGTATAAGCGACAATGCCGACCCCAACCAGAAGCTGATATGGAACCTGCTGGACATAGAGCATGTGATGCACCGGCTGTACGAGGGCCGCGGCAGCCAGAAGCAGATACTGATAATACTGAACGAAACGGGCGTGATGACCCAGAGCGAGCTGACGCAGCGGCTGGGCATACAGCCCGGTTCGGCGAGCGAGGTGCTGGGCAAGCTGGAGAGCGCCGGGCTGATAAGCCGCACGACCAGCGAGACCGACCGCCGCACCACCGACATAGCGCTCACCCCGGCCGGTCAGGAGCAGGCCGACGCCGCCACCCAGATGCGCCGGCAGCGGCATAGCGACATGTTCGCCTGCCTGACCGAGGATGAGCGGGCGCGCCTGCTGGAGCTGCTGGAGAAGATAAACGCCGACTGGTCGCAGCGCTACCGCGACGCGGAGCCGCACGGCGGGGAGCATCACGGGCCGCATCACGGGCGGCGGCACGAGCACTTCGGGCGGCACAAGTAAGGAACGGGGCAACGGGGGAAGCGGAAGATGTGGAAATACATTAGGAGATATCTGCCCTACGCCGTGCTGGCCGCGCTGTTCATGGTGGGCGAAGTGACCATGGACCTGCTGCAGCCCGACATAATGAGCCGCATAGTGGACGACGGCGTGCTGGGGCTTGCAAACGGCGGCGTGGGCGACATGGGCCTGATACTGCGGCTGGGCCTGCGCATGATAGTGCTGGTAATATTCGGCGGCCTGTGCGGCTCGCTCAACAACGTGTTCGTACACATGACGGGCCAGAACATAGGCAATGAGATGCGCAAGGACGCCTTCCGGCGGATAATGACGTTCTCCTTTCCGCAGGTAGACCACTACGGCGCGGGCTCGCTGGTCACGCGCGTCACCAACGACATCACGCAGGTGCAGAACTTCGTATCCCAGTTCGTGCGCGGCATGATACGCACCACCATGCTGACCTTCGGCAGCATATTCTTCATGTTCCAGCTCAACCGCACCTTCGGCCTCATCGTGCTGTGCGCCGCGCCGCTGATAGCCGGCTGCATGGCGCTGTGCCTTTCAAAGGCCAGCCCGCTGTTCACGCGCCTGCAGGCGCAGCTGGATACCATAAACTCCATAATGCAGGAGGACGTATCCGGCATACGCATAATCAAGGCCTGCGTGCGCGAGGTATATGAAAAGCTGCGCTTTGGCAAGGCCAACGACGAGCTGATTAAGACCCAGCTGCGCGTGCTGACGATATTCGCCTTCATGAACCCCATCATGAACGCGCTCATGTACGTCGTGGTCGTGCTGATACTCTTCAGCGGCTCCCGGCAGGTAGGCGCGGGCACCTCCTCGCCCGGCGCGATAATGGCGGCCATAACCTACACCACCCAGCTGCTCAACGGCATACTGATGCTGGTGAT
>JBJEUC010000098.1:0-5054 GCA_051883635.1 Candidatus Fimadaptatus sp. | reverse complement strand
CGAAAGCGCCGCGAGTTCCCTGCGTTCCGGAACTCGCGGCGAATAGCCATCACCAAATTAGCCTTGCCAATCACACAGCGCGCCCGCGCACGCCTGGCCGCGCGTTGCCCGCTTTACCTCGGCGAACGCCCCCTCACACATGCTGGTGCATCACCTCAAGCTCGCGCCGGAGCTCGGCGCGGGCGTGGTGATGGCCGTGGTGCGCCGTTGCCGCGCAGTGGGCGTGCTCATGCTCGTGTACTATCGTGTGCGCGTGCAGCGTGCCGTCGTGCAGATGCACCACCGTGTGCGAATGCCGGTGCGCATGGCGGCGCGTCAGCGTGTCGCCGACGACCAGCGCCGCGCCCGCCAGCATCAGCGCCGAAGCCGCCAGGTACGTGCCGGTGAGCGGCTCGCCCGTCAGCGCGAGCGACAGCAGCGCGCCCACGAAGGGCGCTACCGCATAGTAGGCGCTGGTCCTGGCCGCGCCCAGGTCGCGCTGCGCGCGTATGTACATGAATATGCTCAGCCCGTAGGCCACAAAGCCCAGCGCCATGGCCGGCAGCGCGGCGGCCATGCGCGGCAGCCGCTCCCCGCTCAGCAGCGCCACTATCAGTGCGCCGCCGCCTGAGAATATGCCCTTGAGCGTAACTATCTGGTACGTGCTCTTGTCCGATATGCTGCGCGTGCAGTTGTTCTCCAGGCCCCAGCAGGCTGTCGCCAGCAGCACCATGAGCGAGCCGCGCGAAAAGCCCGGCCCCTCCTGGCCCTCCAGGGAAAGCAGTATGCTGGACAGCGTGATGAGCCCTATCGCCAGCCACAGCCGGCGGCTGACCTTTTCGCCGAACACCGCCAGCGCTATCAGCGCCGTGGCCACTATCTCGAAATTGCCCAGCAGCGACGCGCCCGAGGCCGAGCCGTAGCGCAGGCCCAGCATCAGGAATATGGGCGCGCATATGTCCAGCACTATCATGCCCACCGTGTACGGCAGATCCCGCCGCGTGAGCCGCTGCGCGGGTTCCTCGCGCCGCCAGTGAAGCGCGTACATTGCGCCCACGCCCACTCCCGCGCCCAGGTACAGCAGCGCCGCCATCATCCTGGGCGGCACAGCGCCCAGCATCAGCTTCGACAGCGGCGCATTGAGCGCGTAAAACACCGCCGCCATAAGCGCATAGCCTATCGCGCGCCTGCGCCCGTCCATGCATAGCACCCCGCTTTGCCCGTCACTCTATACTTATGCTCAGCGCCAGCTCGGTCAGCTCGGCCATGGGCACCTCGCCCTCTATGCAGTAGACTGCCTGGCCTATCATGGTATAGACCCGGCACAACGCGCCCGACTGCAGCTGCACCGCCGTCTGGCCGCCCAGCAGCGCTTCGCTGCCTATGTAGGCCATCTGGTCCTCCAGCCGCTCGCAGGCCTCGTCGCCCGGCAGCATGCTGCGCACGCGCACGGCGCGCCCCTGCGCGTCGGCGTATTCTATCACGGCCGCGCGGGTGGTTGTGCCGCCTATGCCGCGCTCATCGCGTATGCAGGCGCTGCTGAGCCCCCAGCCCTCGGCCTCGAGCCGCCCCACGGGCAGCGAGAAGTAGTACTCCAGCTCGCCCAGGTCGCTCACGTTCATCTGCCTGCCCGCGTCTATCATCTCGTAGCCGCCCAGCGCCGGCAGCGTGAGCACGGGCGCGGCGGTCGCGTCCGGGTCGGCGGTGGGCGCGATGTGCCGCGTCTGGTCAAAGGGGTCCTGCGCCATCAGCGCGCCCAGGTAGAACAGCATCGCCACCAGCAGCACCACGGCCGTGCGCAGCACGCCGCCGGTCAGCTTGCGCGCCGTCATGTTGGGCCGGCGCACAGCCGCCGCGTCCTGCTCGAACATCTGCATCACCGCGCCCACGTCGGGCAGGTCGTTGCCCGTGCGCGCCAGCTCCAGGCGGATTATGCGGTTCATCGCCCGGTCGAAGGGGGATATGCGCATGTTGCGCGCCACCGCCGTGGACTGGCTGCCGCGCCGCTGCAGCTGCGCCATCGCGCGCGTGAACGCCTCCTTGACGTCGCCGGTGTGCATGTCCATTACGTCGGCTATCTGCCGGGGCGACCAGCGCATGGCGTACTTGAGCGTCACTATGCGCTTCACCTGCACGCTCTGCCCGCTCATGAACTCCCACAGCGGGGCGTCCTGCTCGCTCAGCGCGTCCGGCCGCTCCACGAATCCGTTCCAGTCCAGCTCCAGATTGCCGGCCTTTTTGGCGGCCTTCAGGTGCGCCAGCGCCGAATCGCTCACCGCGCGGCGCATGTTTTCGCGCAGGGACGCATCGTCCATATGCACATAGGCGTTGAGCAGCGCCTCCTGCAGCACCACCTCGGCCAGCTCGCTCGAGCCCGTGGCGGCGTGCGCCAGCCGGTACACGCTCTGCCACTTGTTGAGCACCTTCTGGATGTAGTTCTTATGTTCGTCAATATGGTACTTCAAATCCTGCCTCACAATCGCCGCGTTCGCGGCCAGAACTCACCTTTGGGACAGCGCCTCGTGTATCGGGCGCACCTGGCCGTACACGCGGCGGAACACGTCGTACACGCGCTCATACGCCTCGGCCAGGCCCGGATCGCACTCATACCGGGCCGAGGAGCGTATCAGCGCCGCGCCCTCGGCGTAGCTGCGGTACAGGCCCGCGCCCACTCCGGCCGCTATCGCCGCGCCCAGGCTGGTCGCCTCGCCCGGCACGCTGTGCACGTCCACCGGGCAGCGGTACAGCGCCGCCAGCATCTGGGGCCACAGGCGGCTGCGCGCGCCGCCGCCGGTGAGCATCAGGCGGCTGACCGGCAGTCCGTTTTCGGCCATGGCCAGGCCGCACGAGTACAGCCCCTGCGCCACGCCCTCGTACACCGCGCGCGCCACATGCCGCCGGTCGTGGTAAAGCGTAAAGCCGCACAGGCAGCCCCGGTTGTGCGGGTCCCAATAGGGCGTGCGCGAGCCCATCAGCTCCGGGAAGAACAGCACGCCGTCCGCGCCGGGGCCTATCTCCTGCGCCATGCCCTCCATGGCCTCTATGCCGCCGGGGCTGTCCAGGCCCATCAGCGCCCGCGCCCAGTCGTAGGCCGCCGCGCCGCACTGCAGCGTGCCGCATACGTAGTTGTGCTCGCCGTCCAGGTCGAAGTAGTTGAACACGCGCGCCTGGCTGTCCAGCAGCGGCGCCCGGGTAAACTGCGCCACCCAGGCCGACGAGCCTATGCAGCAGTACGCCTCGCCCAGGCCCTTGAGCCCCGCGCCGCGCGCCGCGCAGGCGCCGTCGCCGCCGCCCACCGAGACCGGCGTGCCCTCCAGAAGGCCCGTAAAGCGCGCGGCCTCGGCCGAAAGGCGGCCGCTCACGTCGTGCGAGGGCAGTATGCGGGGCATCACTTCGGGGTCCAGCCCCAGCTCCTTCAGCATGTCGCGCGCCCATACGCCGCGGTTTATGTCCAGCGCGATGGTGAGCGACGCGTCCGAATAGTCGGTTATGCCCACCCGGCCCGTCAGCCGGGAATAGACGTAGTCCTTGCTCTGCAGCGCCCAGCGCATCTCGCGGTAGATATCGGGCAGATGCTGCCGGAGCCACAGCAGCTTCGTGAGCGTATAGTGGCAGTCCAGCCGGTTGCCGGTCAGGGCGTAGAACTCGTCCGGCGCGATATGCGCGGCCACCTCGCTTATCTGCGGCGCGCTACGCGCGTCGGAGTGGATTATGCTGGGGTAGAGCGCGCGCCCGTCAGCCGCCACAGGTATCAGCGCGTTCATCTGGCCCGAGAGGCCTATCACGCGCACGTCGCGCACGTCCAGCCCGCCCGCCAGCTCGCGCAGGCCGCGCAGCGCCGCGTCGGCGAACATGTCCGCGCTCTGCTGCGCCCAGCCGGGGCGCGGGTACTCGGTGCCGTACTCTATGCGCACATCGGACAGCTTGCGCCCGTCCGCGGCAAACGCCGTACACTTGAGGGCCGTAGTGCCCACATCGCAGGTCAATATGATGTCCATACCGCCGCCTCCTTATTTGCCGCGCCGACGGCGCTTGAGCAGCTCGTCCCCCGTCGCCGCGCATATCAGTCCCACCAGCGCATAGGCCACGACCGCCGCCATGTCCAGCGCCGTGCCCGTGACCAGCCGCTGCGCCAGCGCCGGCACCAGCGGCAGCGCCCACAGCGCCAGGTAGGGCTGCATGCCCTTCAGCACCGCGCGCACGGTGACGAATCCGCCCACAAGCGGGCACAGCGCCCACACGTATGCGGCATAGGCCGCCGCCATCGCGTCCGCCGGCAGGAACGCCGCCAGCCACAGCAGCAGCGCGCAGGCCGCGCCCAGCAAGAGCGCCTGCCACAGAAACAGCCCCAGCTGCCGCGCCATATACCTCATTGCTGCCCAGCCTCCCCGGCGCTGGCAATCGCCGCGCACATATGATATAATCGAAAACGAGGAAGGTGATATCCCCATGAATACCGAAATACAGGCCGCCCGCGCGCTGCTGGACGCGCTCACTCCGCTCAGGACCGACTGCGGCGCGGTATGCGGCGGCGCGTGCTGCCAGAGCGACAGCGAGGACGAGCAGGGCATGCTGCTCTTCCCCGGCGAGGAGGAGCTCTACGCCGAATGCGGCTGGGCGCGCGTGCTGCCCGCCCGCTTTGAGGGGCTCGAGGGCGCGCACATGCTGGTGTGCCAGGGCCGCTGCCCGCGCGATGAGCGCCCGCTGTGCTGCCGGCTGTTCCCGCTCAGCCCCCGCGCCGAGGGCGGAGCCTACTCCGTCCGCATCGACCGGCGCGCCTTCGCCGTATGCCCGCTGGCGGGCTATGGCATGAGCGCGTTCGACCGCGACTTCGTGCGCGCCTGCGCTCAGGCCTTCGACCTGCTCGCTCGCGACGCAGATTGCCGGCGCTACCTCGACGCCTGGTCGGCGCTGATGGACGAGTATGAGCGGGGGCTGTGAGCGCGCGCTCAGGCGTTCAGGCGTTTGGCGGGTCTGCATATTTGCCATCGGCATTGACTGCCGCCGCCACATTGACGCATTGGCGGCGCTGATGGACGAGTATGAGCGGAGGCTGTGAGCGCGCGCTCACCCCC
>JBJEUC010000097.1:0-5058 GCA_051883635.1 Candidatus Fimadaptatus sp. | reverse complement strand
CCAGCCCCAGCCGCCTCCCAAACAACGGCGCTGATCCGCCGCAAAGCCGCTATCGACCCCGCGCCTGCCGCGCAGCGGCCAGCCCCTCGCCGCCACCGCCCCCTAGCGGAGCGGCGGCGTTTCAAGGGGTGACAGGAGAATCCAAGGAGGATTTAGGGGGAAATCGCAATCCCCCTAATCCTCCTTGGCCGCCGGAGGCAGCCACGCGGCTGCAACCGCAGCCCAAAGCGGCGCAAGAACGCCGCTGCGCAAGCCGCAAAGCAACGACAGACCGCAAAGCAGAATCATCATAAAAAAACTCGCCCCGCAAAACTCTGCGGAGCGATGTAACCCACTCACTGCCCCTTACGCCATTCATCGCACAGAATGGCGTACATATACGCATCCCACCATATCGGCCGCCCTTCTCCGTCCCGGCGGAACGCCACGCACGAGCGCTTCAGCCCCTCGCGCCGCATGCCCAGCCGCTCCATCAGCCGCCAGGAGCGCTCGTTCCCGACGGCGCACTCGGCATATATGCGGTGCGCGCCGCCGCGGAATAGCTCGCCCATGAGCGCCCGCGCGCTTTCGCAGGCGTAGCCGTGGCCCCAGTACTCCCGGTTGAATACATAGCCCAGCTCATAGGAGTCGAACGGGCCCGGCTCCACGTATAGATTGCCTATCAGCCGCCCCAGACGCATGGGCTCGCAATCATGCACGCCGGGTGCGCGCAGCTGCCCCGGCACTTCGGGGTCTATCAGCGCCACCGCCCGGAACGAGCCGTTGAGCGCCCGCGCCCGCGCCTCAAAGCGCGCCTTCTCGCGCGAAAACGGCTCGTAGGGCTCAAAGCGCGTCACCTCCGGGTCGCTCAGATATTCGTATAGCTCCTCGTCATCCTGCGGCATGAAGTCGCGTATCAGCAGTCGCGGCGTAACTATCAGCTTCATGGGGGCTCCTTTCGCGCAGTGCAGTATGCGTCTGTATTCGCCGCGCACCCCCCAAAGCCCTGCAACCCCGCGTCATTTGCTCAGCGAATCGAAAAACTCTAACGCGCCGTCCAGGTCGGCCCGGTCCGGATGGCCCTTGGCCATGCCGCCTATCAGCCTGAAGGGGCCAAAGGTGTTGAAGCCCAGACAGCCGTATTCGCCGCGTATGACCGCGCCGCGCCGGGTTGCAGCGTCGCGCATGGCGCTCGTGTAGCCGTCCCGCCGGCTGCCGCAGGTGTACATGAAGAACACGCTCTGCCCCCTTATCAGGCCCTCCGCCGCCTGCACGACGGACTTGTGAAAGCGGGTATAGTATATCCCCGAGGCAAAGCCTACCAGTTCGTACCCGCTCAGGTCGATGGGCTGCTGCTGCGCGGCGTCGATGAGCTCGGTCCCGCGCTTGTCCGCAAGGGCCTTTATCAGCTTGAGCGTGTTGCCGTGATGCTTGGAATAATAAACGATGGCGGTCTTCACAGTCATACCTCCTTGACTTGTATTGATAGTAATATTATACTTGGTATGCAAAGCAATACAAGTACGCAGATTATGCGTATTTGGTACATCAAAACGTACCGGAGGACTGTATGACCAGGATAACATCGCCGGAAGACTACCTTCAGCGCGTGCTGACGACCCGTCCGCGCGACGATTGCCCCATGCGCCGTACCCTCGAAATGCTGAGCGGCAAGTGGCGCACGCATATCATATACGAGCTGTGCATGCATCCCAGCTGCCGCTTCGGCGAGCTGAAGCGGGCCGTGCCGCGCATCACCAATACCATGCTCACGCAGACGCTGCGCGACCTGGAGTCGCTGGGCATAGTGAACCGCGAGCAGTTCAACGAAATACCGCCCCACGTCGAGTATTCGCTCACGGAGAAGGGGAGGGCGCTGCTTCCCGTGTTCACCGAGCTGGCCAGGTGGGGCGAGAACTACCTCGATGATGCGCCGGACGACGAGCGCGGGTAGCTCCCCGAATGAGCGACGCCCGCGCGGCCACCAATCACCCGCGCCGCGCCGCCATCACCCCCATCCGGCTCCGCCGTGCGCCTGAACGTGCGCCCTCGTGCGGTATCCTGCCCGGCTCCGGGCCGCGTAGCCAACATCAAAGCCTCACCAAACGGAAGCCCCCATCATACCCATCAAATCGCATTGTCGGCAGAGCCCCGCCGCCAACGCCCTTTCACCCCATCTCACCTCCGCGTCAGCGTAACCTTCTCCGGATGCCTCTGCTCCTCGCCAAGCATGCATCCACGGTTGCCGTCGTCCTGCCAGGCCACATAGTAGCTGCCGGTCAGCGGGCCGGCCGTGAGCGTGCGGCCGTCGGGCGAGGGGGTCAGCTCCTCGCTGCCGGGGGCCATCATGCGGCCGTCGGCGGCGTTGACCACGCGCACCCTCGCGCCTATGGGCATGCGCAGCGTGAGCGTCGCGCCCCTGAGTCCGGTGATGAGGAAGCGCTCGTCGAGCGAGGGATGCTCGGCCGTGCGGCGCATTACGCTTATGACGGAGCGCTCCTTTTGCCGGACGAAGAAGCGGCAGCGCTTGTGCCAGCACTTGGGCAGGGCGTATGTGGCCATGTCGTCATGGGCGATGCACTCCATGCCCTCCATCAGCGGCGCGCCGTCCGGGAAGCTCAGCGACGCGCGCACGGTGGTGTCCTTGGCAAAGCCGGTCAGGTACAGCGCGTTGCCGGAGAACGAGGCGTGTATCACCGGCAGGTCGGTCGCGCGCTCCTCGCACTCGAAGCGTATGGCCACGCCCAGCGGCTCCAGCAAAGCGCGCAGCAGCACCGCGACCGGGAAGTAGCGGCGCTTGTCCAGCTGCCGGGGCAGCGCGCCCTTGCTGGCCTCGTCGTGCGGGAAGCTGCCGCGCACCCATGCCAGCACGCCCGCGCCCGCGCGGCGGTTGAGGGAGGCGTAGGCGCGGCGGCGCTCGCCGTCGGTCACGAAGGCGGGATACTCCACGCCCTCCGCGCGCGGGTCCGGCACGTCGCTCAGGCCGCCGTCCGATACCAGTGCGGAGTGCTCAAGCCGCATGGGCAGGGGCAGGTCGCGCGCCGTGTCGCGTATCAGCGCGGTCTCGATGGTCACTTCGCCCTCTATCGGCTCGGCCCCGGTCACGCCCAGCAGCCCGCGCACGCGCTCGGAGGCGTAGGCTGGATTGCCGTAGGTCAGCACGCGGCAGCCCGCGTCCAGCGCGCGCAGCAGCGCCGCCTCGGCGGGCGTGTCCGCATGGGGCACGGGCGTCACCAGTATCCGGGAGCGGTAGAGCGCGGGGTCGGAGCGGAGGAAAACGCCGTCGGCGACCACGCTGCAAAGCGGCAGGCCCTGGTCGATGGCGTTCTCGATGAGCCAGTCGTCCATAAAGAACTCGCTCAGCCGCCCCTGACGCAGCCCCAGCTGCACATAGCTGTCAAAGGGGTAGAGCCACACCACGGGGCCGGGCTCGTCCGGATAATGGCTGTATGCGTCCAGGAAATACGGCGTGCATTCCACCGGGCAGCGGCGGGGCAGGCGGCCGTAGGAGTCGTCTGCGGAGAGCAGGTTGATGCCCATCGGCGGCGTCACATGCCCGCCCTCATCCATGCGCGCTATCGTCAGCGGCAGCAGTATGTCGTGCGGAGTGCGGTCGTAGCGGTCGAACCAGGGGCTGTTGTGCCACCACGGGTCGTGGGTGTAGTAGCGGAAGAGGTAGCCCCGCTCGGGCAGACGGGCTATGCGGGACATGTAGCCCGCCAGCTCCAGCCCGAAGCGGAAGTCCAGCGCGGCCCAGGGCGAGTTGGGCGGCGCGACCATGTTCTGCCGGTATATCGCGTCCACGGGACAGCCGTGGGCGGATATGTCCATGCCCGCGGAGAGGTTGCTGCCGCGCGTCTCTATGCGCACGTCGCCGGTCGCGGCGGTCAGCTCCCGCCAGAAGGTCTCGATGCTCTCCTGCACGGCGGCCGCGCCCGAGCAGTCGAAGCGCTTGCCGTCGAACAGCTCGCCCTTCCAGCTCCAGGACTGCAGCGAGAACCCGAAGCCGTTGCTCAGCCACAGGTAGTCAAACCCCACGTCGCGCCTGAGCGCCATGAACTGCTCGCCCAGGAAGCGCCCGAAGCCCGTGCCCTCGGGTATGCCGTCCGGGTAGGCGGCGTAGCGGTAGCTGTCGCCCTTGAGCCTGCGCGCGCAGTGTATCCACAGATCGGCCATGTAGCTGCCCGCGTTCAGCTCAGGATGCCGGTGGAACTTGAAGTCGGAATAGGCAAACTCCGGGCCGGGGTCGAAGGTCTCGCCCACCTCCACCTCGAGCCCCAGCACCTCCCGGCCCACGCGCTTTATCGCCGCGATTATGCGCTTCAGGTCGCTGTACCGCATCCGGGGCGGGTCCGCCATGTACAGCACGGGCCGGGTGTGCAGATCCTCGCCCTCCGGGTCCCAGTCGGGCAGCGCGCTGCGCGGATTGCCTATGCCGATGTAGCGCGACCAGTCGAACTCGGATTCGAGGTCGCCGTTGTATTCCAGTATCTCGCTCCCGTCGCTGGTCCACAGCATGACGGCCGCGGACTGCGCGTGCCCGATGAGCTCGCGCCAGCCGTCGAACAGCTCGCGGCAGGTGCCCTCGATGCCCTCATCGGTCATGTCAAGGCCGAAGGGCTTCAGGCTCAGCTCCAGGCAGACGCGGCCCAGGGGCATGTCCTTCGGATACTCAAAGCCGAACATATAGCGTTCCCTCCCATGCGGCCGGCGTTGCCCACCGGCGCTCTCGTCTGCAATATAGCAGAATTTCCCTCCAAACGCAAGAGAAAATGTGGACAATGACGAAAAGTTTGCCAAAAATGTCGCCGCCGGGAGCTGACGGCCCAACGCCGCACGGCACGGTGCGCGCGGCGCGGAGGAAGGGCGCGCGGCGGATGCGCAGCGGCGCGGGCAGGGGAGGGCGCTCCCTCTTGCGCCGCGCGTCTAACCTAGCCACGCGCCTCCGCCCATAAAGAAGCGCCCGAACCAGCGCGGCATAGTTCCGCGCCGCTTCGGGCGTGCGTGACTCACGGCTCCGTGTCCAGCCCCTCAAAGAAGTCGTCATAGGAGCAGCCGTATATCTTCTTCAGCGCGATG
>JBJEUC010000096.1:0-5059 GCA_051883635.1 Candidatus Fimadaptatus sp. | reverse complement strand
CGGGAGGGCGGCTTGCCGCCCGACCAGTGAGCGAGTGCAAACTCGCTCAAACGACTGCGTCGTTTGAGCGAAACGTAGTGGCGGGGGAGCTTGCTCCCCCGCCACATTCTTATTAGAGTAGTATTTCCGGCTCGGATATCAGGCCCATGGGCCAGAGGCGGTAGGCGTAGCTCCACTGCGTGCCCTCGGTGTGCCAGCTCTGGGGTCCGTAGTAGGGCCAGGTGCGGTCGCAGTTGTGCACGGGGCCAAAGGCGTTCACGCGGTTGCCGTACACCTTGATGCCGATGCGGTGCGCGCCGGGCGCGGCGTCCATGTGCAGGGTATAGGGCGCATAGGCTATCAGGCCCTGGCGCTCGCCGTCCAGCGTTATCTCCAGCACGGCGCCGCGGTACTGGGGCGCGCGCAGCGTGATGCCGTTGTCGCCCGCCTCCACGTCGAAGAAGTAGGTGACGTCGCCCGCGTAGAACGGCAGCCCCTGCGTCGCCCAATCGCCCATGCCCAGCTCGCGCACGGAGGGCGTGAGCACGCAGTGGTCGCCCACCTGCTTTACGCCGAAGTCGCCCAGCAGGTAGCACCACTCGACGTTGCCCCTGCGCTTGAAGTCTATTGCCAGCTCCAGCACATGCCGGCCCGCGGTAAAGCCCGGCAGCGGGCAGCGCTTTATCGACTTGTCGACGAAGTAGCCCTGGGCCTTCAGCTCCACGCTGCGGCCGTCAAAGGTCGCGCTGGCGTTTTCTATCTCCTCCATGGCCAGCTCGGGCGCGGCCACGGCCACCTCGCTGTCTATCGTGAAGCGCAGCCGGAGCGTGTGCTGGCCGTCATTGAAAACCTTGCCCGCGTCCACCCAGGGCTGGGCGTAGTTCTTGCCGCGGTTGGGCATGCCCCACTGGGCGCGCGCTATCTCGTCTATGCGCAGTATCTCCTCGCGCTTTTGCCAGGGCCCGCCGTCCAGGCTGTATTCGGCCATGTCCAGCATGAGCACATTGGGCTCGTCCAGCTCCACCAGCGCGCTGCCGGGCAGGCGCTGCGCCGTGAGCCGGGCCGCTTCGCGCTTTTCCGGTACGGGCAGCTCCTCGGCCTGGGTAAGGCGTATCAGCAGGCTGTCGTAGCCGTCCATCTCAAAGCGGATGGTAGTCAGCCCGTCGGCGTGCGAATGCTCCAGCGGCTTTATCTCGCCGTCCAGCGCGTCGTACTGCTGCGCGGAAAACTCGCCCTTTATGCGGATGGTGAGCGAATGGCGCACCGTCTCGTCCGGGTTCCGGGGCTTGAAGGCATGGGCTATGAACAGCCAGCGGTCGGCGCCGTCCTGACGGTACTGGGTGATGAGGTCCTGCGAGCGCGCGCCGCTTTCCAGGCGTATGTCTATCTCGCGCTCGGGGGCAAGCGCCTCCAGTATCGCGTTGCGGCTGAAGTTGACCACCTGAGCGCGCCGCGCGAGCTTCAGCGCGCGGTCGGAGGGCTTGGCGTCCACCAGCTCCGGCACGCGTCCGGCGAATATCAGCCGTCCGCCGCCCCGCGCGAAGGCCTCCAGCCGCTCCAGGGTGGAGGAGCGTATCGTCTCCATGTCGGGCACTATGACGGTGGAGTACTTCATCCTGCCCACCCTGAGGGGCTTGGAGCCCTTTTCGCACTGCTCCGGCAGCAGGGACTCGCTTATGTAGTTGAAGTCGACCAGACCCGTTATCAGCCACTCGGCCAGGCTCTTGAAGTGGTCGTCCATCTCCTCGCGCACGGCGGCGGTCTGCTCGTTGGGGCCCCAGTGCAGCCAGTAGCTCTCGACCGGATGCACCACGCCCACGCTGATTATGGGCTTGCCGCGCGTGAGCGCCGTGTTGACGCGCGCGAAGTAGTTCTCCACGTAGGGGTATTCGCGGTACCACGGGGACTGGTAGTTGATGGAGGCGGGATAGTCGCGCTTTGCCTCGCCGCCCATGGACACCCAGCTCAGGTGCGGCACGCGCACGGTGACGCCCAGCGCCGCCTGCCAGTCGCCCTGCGACTTGTGGCCCCGGAAGTCGTAATCCCAGTTGGTAACGCCGTACAGCTCGCTGAGCACGCCCGGGCAGCCGTACTGATGCGCCGCGGACTGCGCCTGCTTGGCGGTGGTGAACTCGCGGTTGTCGCACAGCATGTCTATGCCGGGCAGCTGGAACGAGCGGTAGGAGCGCATGCAGTCGCCCAGCGCCGCCGTCTGGCTGCGCAGGGTGGGCTCCTCCATCATGTGGCCGGTAAGCATTATGCCGTGGTCGCGGCACCAGCCGCCCACGGTATCGGCAAAGGCGGAGGCAAAGCGCTCGGCGATGTGGTCGTGATAGTGGTACCTGATCAGCGACACCCTGCCGTCCGGCAGATCCCAGAGCAGCTCGGGCAGGTGGTCTATCAGCTCCTCGCCATAGGTGGCGCGGAAGGTATCGGCCAGGTCATGCGTAAAGGGCAGCGTCACGTCCTCGCGCGCGTCGGCGAAGGAGAGCGTCTGCTTGCGCGTGAACTGCGGCTCGTCCGTGAATATCGAGGGCACCACGCCGCCGAAGCTCTCGCCCACGGCCTTGAGGTAGGCCTCGTGCGTCACCTCGACGAATCGCTCCACCGAGGGCTTGTCCAGAGTGTTGAGGTAGGTCTGGTTGTTGTACCAGGGCGCTTCCACCATGGTCTCCAGGTACGCATACCACACGTTGCCCTGCGCCGGCTCGTCATCGGCCAGGCGGCGGTAGCTCTTGAGGAAGCCATGGTCCAGCTCCACCTCAAAGCGCGCCAGCAGCTCGCCGTTTTCGGCGCGGGCCGAGACGGCGTCGCCGTCTATCTTGGCCGTCGCGCTCTGGCCGGTATAGGCCCGGGGCGTCATGAGCAGGTAGCGCGCGCGGTACTGCTTGTCGCGCGTGACCAGGCCGCCCGCTGCGCCCGAGGGCCAGCGGTCCTCGTCGTACAGGTAGCACAGCATCTTGTTGGCGGCGGCCTTGTCGCGGCAGGCCTTCACCAGCTCCATGAACTCCTCGGACAGGTACGGCGTGGCCATGCCCGAACGGGAATGCATGTGGAAGCCGCCGAAGCCCATCTCGCGGAGCACGTCTATCTGCCAGGTCAGCTCCTCCTTGGTGAGCTCGCAGTTCCAGGCCCAGAAGGGCGTGCCGCGATACTCGCTGGTGGGGTTTTTGAACAGCCTGGCGTCCAGCTTTTTGGTCTTTGTCTTGGGATAAAACATATCGATCCTCCTTTACAGGCACAGGGTCTCATTTCAGCGCCTCCAGCGCCCAGCGGGCGTGTTCTCGCACCGCGGGCGAGGGGCTGTCGCAGAGCGGCTCTATCAGCCCGCACAGCTCCCGGCGACCCAGATTGGCGGCGACCAGCAGCGCCTGCGCCAGCACGCGGTTGCCTATCGCCATGTTCCAGCCCAGCAGAGCGCCCATCTCGCGCAGGTACTCCGCGCGCCCGGCCGGGTCCAGCGCGCGCTCTATCTGCAATATGCGCGCAAGCTCCCCGGGCGGCGGCTGCGCCCCGGCCAGCGCGTGCGCGTTGCGCGGGCAGGCGCGCAGGCACTCCTCGCAGCCCAGCAGGCGGCCGCCCATGGCCGCGCGCAGCCCGACGGGCACGGGCGCGCCCTGCATCATGTGCGCGCGCAGGCAGAGCGTATGGTCAAAGCCGCCCTCGCCCAACGCGCCCGTGGGGCATGCGTCCAGGCAGCGCCGGCACGCGCCGCAGTCGCCGGGCTGCTCCTCGTCCGAGTCGGGATAGCCCGACCCGCACTCGAAGCCCTCGCCCAGCGCCAGGCAGCTGAGCATCACGCAGCCGCCCAGCCCCGGCACATGTATGATGCCGTTTTTGCCGTACCGGCCCAGCCCCGCGCGCTCGGCGGCGGGCTTTGCCGGTATGTTCAGGCGGCACGCCTGCACGCCGCGCGCGCCCAGCTCGGCCAGCAGCGCCTCCTCGCGCGCGTGAAAGGCGTTGTAGGCCACGTAGTACGCCGCCACGCTCACGCCCTCATGCGGGCGGTACAGCGGATAGGGCGCCGCCGCCACGCACACCGCGCGCGCCCAGGGCGCCGCCTCCAGCGGGTCTGAACACAGGCGTTGCGCCGTCCGGTGCGCGCGCTGCCGCCGGGCCTCCCAGCGCGCAAACGGCGCCGGCGCGCACAGCGCCGCCCGCTCATAGCCGTACCGCGCCGCCAGCGCCTTGAGCTCCGCTTCGTTCATGCGCACGCTCCTTTCGGGCATTTTACACAAAGATTATATCATTCCCGTATGCGGATTACAATGCATATTCGGCCTTGGGAAAAAGATTTCGCGTGGTCAGGCGGACGGCGGGCGGTTGAAGCAGATGCGGTGTGCGCGACGCCGCCACAGCGCGCTTCCGGCCCGAAAGCGCACCGGCCCGATTGGTAGGCCGCGAGCCTTGCGGCAGGCGACGGGGCAAGCTCACCCCCACAGACCTCTGCCCCTTAGGGTTCCGCTGGCGTACTCCGGGTTACGGGCAAGGCTGCACGGTGGCCATGTCGGCGTACCGGATTGACCGGCATGCCGCAGAGCTGTTCAGCAGACGGCGGAGCCATACATCCCCACCGCCCCCGACCTATTCCGGATTACACTAACGCAATCCGGAGCTGCGGGCAGGGCTGCACGGCAGAACCCGCTGCGCCGAATGCGCGCAAACCGCCCTGAGTGCTGCCGGCCCGAAAGCGACCCGGTCATGACAGATTCGCCCCGGGCCTTCGGGACGTCCGGCAGAACGGTTCACCCCATCTGCACGGCCACATCCCCCTGCGCCTTAGGCACGCGCGCCGCCACTGCGCTTCCGGCCCGAGAGCGCAACCACCATCATGGAAGCACCTCTTACATTTTGAAGATTGCGGAACCAGCCCTCCCCCATATTCCCCGCCCTCCGTTCTCCGCTGACATACTCCGGATTTACGGACACATCTGCATGGCAGAAGCCATTGCGCTTTGGGAACGCGCGCCGCCACCGCGCTTCCACCCCGCTAGCGCAACCACCATGATGGAAGCACCTCATACCTTTTGAAGATTGCGGAACCAGCCCTCCCCCATATTCCCCGCCCTCCGTTCTCCGC
>JBJEUC010000095.1:0-5071 GCA_051883635.1 Candidatus Fimadaptatus sp. | reverse complement strand
TACTGCTCTATGCCCTCGGGCGTTGAGTAAGCCTCGTGCGCGCCTATGCCGTAGTACATGGTGCGCGCGTCGAGGTTGGTCACGATGTAGCTGACCTCCAGACGGCAGCCGCGCAGCACGTACTTCACGCGCAGCTCATAGTCGAACGGGAAGCCCTCGTCCCGGGCGGCCTCGCCCGCCAGCAGGAACACGGCGCGGGTCTCCCCCGCCTCCTCCACCGCGAACTCGCGCAGCTTGACAAAGCCGTGCTTGGGCATGTGGTAGGCCTTGCCGTCCAGGAGGTACTCGTCGTCGCGCAGCCCGCCGGCCACCGGGAACAGCAGCGGCGCGTGGCTCTTCCACCAGCGGGGGTCGCCGTCGTGCATGCGCTCTATGCCGTTTGCGTCGCGCACGGACTGTATCTCCGCGCCCAGGGTCGATATGGTCACGGTAAGCCCGGAATTCCTGAGTGTTACAAAAGCCATAATCCATCCTCCGCTTTCCGCCCGCTGAGGGCAGGCGATTCTGCTGTCATTGTACGACTTTACGCGCGCGCTGTCAATCGCAAAGCGCGGCGCGCGAGGAACAAATTGGCACATTCGGCCGTCCAACGCATGTATGCAACGCTGCACAGACAGGAAGGAGCTGCGACATGAAAAGACTTGTTTCCTTATTAACGGCGCTCGCGCTGGCCCTTGCGTGCGCGCCCGCTCTGGCCGAAAGAGCGACCTCCTCCGACGCGCTCACGCAGGATGACAAGATAGAGCAGATGCTGCCCGCACTGGACAGCATAGCCCGCGCGATGGGCGTTGACGGCACGGCGGGCTACGCGCCGCGCGACGCGGAGTTCTTCTGGACGGTCATATACCTGATGGGCCAGAACTGGGGTTACGCGCATCCGCTCTGCGAGAATGTGGATATCGATGGCCAGCCGACGGTGAGCCTGCCCCGCAGGGCCGTGCAGGAGATGGCAGCGGCGGCGTTCTTCGATTACGACGACCTGCCGGAGCTGGTGGACACCCCGGCGATAACCTACGACGAGTCCCGCGACAGCTACGTGTTCGCGCCCAGCGACATGGGCGATGCCTATACGAGGATAGAGAGCAGCTACGAACCGGGCAACGGCAACGTGGTGCTCGTGCTGGGGCTTTATTCCGGGGAGGGCGCGCGCCTGGGCGGATTTGACTTCACGCTCGCGCCCAACCCCTATGCCGACGGCATATCGGAGCCGCTTTACTATTACAGCGTGATGGCCGCATCCGCACAGCCGCGTGACGACGGCTGACGCGCGGGCGCAGGCAGACAGGGCGCGGGAGGACATGTCCTCCCGCGCCCTGCGTTTATGGGGGATGTGTGGGGCCGTTCGCCCGTTCGCCGGAGGGCCATGCGGAGCGCTATTTGGCGCTTGCGCAGGCGGCGAGCTTTTGGAACAGCTCGGGCGCGGTGCGCCTGAGCGATATCACCCTGCCGGAGCGGTCGATGAAGCAGTGCGAGCTATGCCCCACCGCGCGCAGCTCACCGCTTACTGCGTCGCGCACCTCGTAGCTGAAGCTGTACAGCACGTTGCCGAACTCGGTCAGCACGGGCGTTATGGTCACGCTTTCGCCGAAGCGCACCGCGTGCAGGTACTTGCAGTCGACCGTGCGCACGGGGCTTATGAAGCCCTGCGCCTCCATCCAGTCGTAGGGCGCGCCTATCTGCTCCATGTAGTGTATGCGCGCCTCCTCGAACCAGCGGATGTAGTTCGAGTGATGGACAAACGCCATCTGGTCGGTTTCGTAATACTGCACCTTATGTATGTACGGTTCCATTTCAGCACCTCCGCGCGTAGCATTGCAGCGCCATTATACCACACATGCGCTCGCCGTAAAAGCGCGCAGGCGACTCATTCGTCAAAAACGGGGTGGGTTCGTAGGCGCAGTGCTCTGCCGGGGTACACGCTGACGGGAACGATTGAAGCCCGGGAGGAATGCGGCCCTCCCGGGCTTGCCCTGAGCGTAGCTTGCAGGCTGGCATTCGCCAAAGCGGGGCGGTATTATTCGGTGCAGGTAGCCGTTCATGAGGGTTTTGAACGGTCGGCGGATGTTGGAGCAGGCTCACCCGGCGGGATTCCAACCACCGGTTTGCGCTGAAATGCTGCGCACTTCCGGGTACACGCCGCCGGGAACGATTGAAGCCCGGGAGGAATGCGGTTCTCACGGGCTTGCCCTGAGCGTAGCTTGCAGGCCGTCATTCGCTAAAGCGTGGCGGCCTTATTCGGCGCAGTCAGCCGTTCATGAGGACTTTGAACGATAGGCGGCCGTCGGAGCAGGCTCACCCGGCGGGATTCCAACCACCGGTTTACGCTGAAATGCCGCGCACTTCCGGCGCACACGCCGCCTGGAACGATTGAAGCCCGGGAGGAATGCGGCCCTCCCGGGCTTGCCCTGAGCGTAGCTTGCAGGCCGTCATTCGTCAAAAACGGGGTAATATACATCGATGTATATTACCCCATTGTTTATCGCCTCCATGGTGATGGAGGGCGTGGCGTAGTCCTGCTCGGTTCCGGAGAGCGAGTACACGTAGACAGTCGCGCTGTCGGCGTAGTATTCCTCGCCATACGCCTCCAGCATGTCCGCGGGCGTGGAGCCGATGCCTATGCCGCGCGAGGTGACGAAGTCGCCGCTGTCTATGAATATCTCGTACCAGACATCGACACCGTCCACCGGATGCGTGTACACCGAACCGAAGTCGTATATGAACTCCTTGTCATAGTAGTCCGTGTGTATCAGGCTGTCGGTGAGCACTACGTCGAGCGGCTCACCCAGCGCCGCCTTCAGCTCCGTAAAGTCGCGCAGTATCGGATACCACGTATCGCCTATCGCGATGCCCGCGTCGCCCTGCACTGTGAAGGGCGCGCCCGGCTCGGGCCGGGCGAGCTCGTCCAGCGGCAGGCTGGCCGCGCGCTCGTAGGGCGCGGGCGTGACGAGCGGCTGCGGTGCGGGCTCTGCGGCCGCGTGCGCCCAGCTCATCGGCGCGGCGAGCAGCACCAGTGCGGCAAGTAATGCCCAGAGCTTATTCACTTTTTCAAAACCTCCTTGGGTCATGCGCTTACGCTATATTTATATGTCGCCTCCTCATAATATATGCGGCACGGGCGGGCGCGCAGCCCTCCCGTGCCGACCAATGCTCAGCTCATGCGGAAGTCGAGCTTTTCCGGGACCGTGACGGTCTTTTTAATCTCCTCGAGCAGCTCCTCGCTGTACTCTACGCCGCGGGCGCGCGCCTCCTTGTGCGCGCACAGGCTGAACCACAGGTCGGAGAGCTTTACCTCGCCCTCGCGCACGTCGGTCAGCTCTATGTCGCTCATCAGCGTCTTTTCGGCGGTGTCGTAGCGGCCCACCTCTATCAGCGCCTCGCAGTAGGCGGTCTTTACGCGGCCGCGCTCGCGCACCGAATGCGGCAGGTTGTTGTACACGTCCAGCATGGACATGAAGCGCCCCAGCTTCCTGAGCGAATCCAGCGAGGCCAGCGCCAGGTGGTACTCGGGCGCCAGGGTCACGGCCTCCTGCCACTTCTCGGCGGCCGCCTCGGCGTTGCCGGCGTTGTCGTCCAGCCAGGCCAGGCAGTTGAGCGCCCAGGGGTTGCGCGTCTTTTCCAGCGACAGCTCGAAGTACTCGCGGGCCTTGGCCATGTCGCCGGCATGGGCGCGTATCACGCCCAGCTGATAGTAGCAGTACCAGTGGCCGCCGCCGCGCGATATCGAGCGGAGCAGGCGCTCCTCCCAGTGCGCGCCTATCTCATAGCCCAGAGGCTCGTCCATGGGGTGCGGCTCGGGCAGCACGCCGCGCTCTATCAGCGTGAGCCACTGCCTTTCGGGCTGGCGCAGGGACTTTATCGGGAAGCGCAGGCCGCAGGTATCGAACTCCTCGTCCAGCGCCTCCTGCTCCAGGCGCGCCCAGCCTGCGCCCATCTGGCGCAGCACGCCCTGACGGCCATCCAGCTCCTGCTTGCAGCGCTCGTGCCACGCGTCCACACTGTCGCGCGGGCAGGCCTCCTCCAGAGCGCGCTCGACCTCCCTGTAAGCGCCCTCCCAGTCGCCGTGCGCCTTTTGGGCATCCACCTCGATGGGGCCGTAGGCCTCCAGCCAGCTGATGGTCGCGCTGCCGTCCATGGGCAGGTGCTCCAGCTGCGTATGGGCCAGGCCGGCCTGTATCTCCAGGTACTGGCAGCCCTTCTGGGCCAGGAACGTCTGCCAGTTGCGGCCGCCCGCGCCCATGCCCCAGACGAACAGCTTGCGGCCCTGCAAAACGTCGGTCGAGGTCTGCACAAAGCCGTGGCCGTCGCCGCCCACGGCGCTTATCCAGCGGCGCTGGCAGCGCGCGGCGGGCTCCTTGTCGGCGTCCAGGTCAAAGAAGAAGTCGACAGCGTGCGGTATGTTGGTGGTATAGCTCACGTCTATGCCGTCCATATCGGCGACATTGGGCATCTGTATCTTCTTGAGCTTGCCGCCGTAGCCGAAGCGGTAGGACTTGGTGCCGGGCGTGATTACGCGCACGTCCTCGCGCTCATCGACGGCCATGTTGCTCCACCAGTACACCGCGGTGGGGGTCTTGCGGGCGTTGTCTATGCGCACGCGCACGAACAGGCGGTCGCTCTTTTCGGGCAGGAAGGCCTCCACGCGATATATGAGGCCGCGCACGCGCTCGTACTGATACATGCGCACCACCGGCGTGCCGTCGTCCAGCTTGAGCTCCTCGCAGTACATGCGGTCGCAGGTATAGGGCGTGTGGCCGATTATGCCGCAGTTCCACTCCACGCCGCCCGAGAACCACGCGTTGCGCAGCGCCAGGTTGCAGGGCTGGAACACGGGGTTTTTGTGCAGCAGCTCGCGACCGGCCTTCTTGTCGTACAGCGACCAGAGGCGGCCGCCCAGCTGCGGAAGGAACACGGCTTTGAGGTATTCGTTTTCCAGTATGGCGGCGTGCCACTTCTTGGGCTTCTTCTTGCGGTCGTAGCCGTCCTGCTTGAGGTAAGGAAGTATGGAATTGACCTTGGCCCAGCCCATGTATTTGCTTTCCTCGGGCGTTACGGTCTCCTCGTCTATCGCTAT
>JBJEUC010000094.1:0-5077 GCA_051883635.1 Candidatus Fimadaptatus sp. | reverse complement strand
GAAGTGCGATATGTCGCTCTTGTACATCTGGACGCCGTCGTGATGCTCGGCCACGGGCATTACGTACTTAGCGCCCGCGGCCTCAAACAGCTCCATCCACTCGGCCGCGTCGAACTTCTCGGCCTTGAACATCGGTATGAAGTCCTTGTAGCCGAACTCCTTCTGCGGGCCGTAGGTCGCCACATGATGCTCGAACTCGCGTGAGCCCTGCTGATACATGTTGCGCGGATACCACTCGCTGCCGAACGCCGGCACGGAATAGACGCCCCAGTGTATGAATATGCCGAACTTGCCGTCCATGTACCACTCGGGCACCGGATGCGAGCACAGCGACGCCCAGGTGTCGCTGTACGGTCCCTGCGCTATCACGCGGTCGATGGTCTTCAAATATTCCTCGTGCATTTGGTATTCCTCCTGAAACTCTGGATGATGATATGCAGGCGCGCCGCGTCGCTGCGGCCCTGTGCGAAACGTTTCACTCTTATGCATATAGATTATATCACGCTGCGCCCCGGGCCGTCAACAGGCTATTTGCGCGGTGCAGGCACACTGCTTGCGTCGTGCAGTATCGTCAGTTAAGCTCATCGGGAGCCCGCCCTGCCCGGCTCTCCCGGCCCCGGCCGCGCCCGGCGGCGCGCATGTCCCAAAGGCGCACCCGTCCGCGCCGCATTTCGCATCGCCCCGCCCCGCCAGGCCTGCGCGCGGTATGGAAATGCGGGCGGATTTGTGATATACTGACGATATACCGCATTTTTCTTGGAGGCGACGGCATGTTTGGGCACTTGCGGGCGCTGTACGCGGCGCCGGAGGGAGAGGTACTTTTTACCGGGCGCGATCTGGCGCGCATAATCTGGCCGCTCATACTGGAGCAGACCCTGTCCATGACGATAGGCATGGCCGATACGGCCATGGTCACGCGCGTGAGCGCGGCGGCGCTGTCGGGCGTGTCGCTGGTGGACAGCATAAACATCGTGCTGGTGCAGCTGTTCTCGGCGCTGGCCACCGGCGGCGCGGTGGTGTCGTCGCAGTATCTGGGCCAGGGCTCGCTGGAGCGGGCGCGGGACTCCGGGCGGCAGCTCTACGTGCTGTGCCTTATGCTGTCAAGCGGCATAACGGCGGCGGCGCTGGCGCTGCGCACACCCATTCTGACGCTCATATACGGCACCATCGAGCCGGACGTGATGGCGAGCGCCGAGATATACTTCCTGATGACCGCGCTGAGCTATCCCTTCCTGGCGCTGTACAATTCGGGCGCGGCGCTGTACCGCTCCATGGGCAAGACCGGCATGACGCTGGTGATATCGATAGTGATGAACCTGATAAACGTGGCGGGCAACGCCCTGGCCATATACGGCCTGGGCCTGGGCGCGGCGGGCGCGGGGCTGGCCACGCTGGTCTCGCGCATAGCGGGCGGCGCGCTGATAACCTGGTTTTTGCGCAACCCGGCCAACACGCTGTGCGTGCGCTCCTATTCGCCGAGACTCGACCGGGACATGGTCGGGCGCATACTGCGCATAGGCGTGCCCAGCGGGCTGGAGAACAGCATGTTCTCGTTCGGCAAGCTGCTGGTGGCCTCGCTGGTGTCGTCGCTGGGCACGGCGGCCATCGCGGCCAACGCCGTGGGCAACAATGCCGCCGTGATGCAGATAATGCCCGGCGCGGCGATAAACCTGGCCATAGTCACGGTGGTGGGCCGCGCGATAGGCGCGGGCCGCCCGGACGAGGCCCGGCGCTATACGCGCATACTGGTAACACTCATATACGTCTGCGACATGGCGATAAACCTGCCGATGATAGCCTTTGCCACGCCCATAGTCGAACTGTTCGGGCTGGGCGCGGAGAGCGTGCCGGACGCCGCGTGGATAATCACATTTCACGGCGCGTGGGCGCTGTTCATATGGCCGCTGTCGTTCTCGCTGCCCAACACGCTGCGCGCGGCCGGCGACGTGCGCTATACCATGATAGTGTCGGTAGTCAGCATGTGGGTATTCCGCGTGCTGCTCAGCTATGTGCTGGCCTGGTTCGGGCTGGGCATAAAGGCCGTGTGGATATCGATGATGACGGACTGGGTGGTGCGCTCGGTGCTGTTTACGGCGCGCTACTGCGGCGACCGCTGGCTGCAGAAGAAGGTAGTGTGACCCGGTGGAACACTGTATGGAGGAAGGACTATGCGCTATATATCCGACGAGAGGTTCATTCATGCGTTCACACCTGAGCTTGCGCCCATCGCGACCCTTGCCGAGGGCGAGACCGTGACCGTCAGGACGGTCGACTGCTACTGCAACGTGCTAAAGGCCAACGACGACCCCTGGCTGGAGCTGCGCCGCCATGTGCCCGGCCCCAACCCCGCTACCGGCCCGCTGGCCGTTGAGGGCGCGCACGTGAGCGATACGCTGGCGGTGGACATACTGGACATACGCCCGGCAAGTTTCGGCATAATGAACGTGCGCGCGGGCGTGGGCGGCCTGGGCGACTACGTTGAGGGCTGCAACACCCGCCGCTTCGAGATATCGCAGGGCCGGATAGACTTCTTCGGCCGCAGCCTGCGCGCCGTGCCCATGATAGGCGTGATAGGCGTGGCCACGGGGGCGGACGCGGGCTATGTGGACACCGATACGCCCCACATGCACGGCGGCAACATGGACGACCGCCACATAACCGCCGGCTCCACGGTGTACCTGCCCGTGCGGCAGGAGGGTGGCATGCTGGCGCTGGGCGACGTTCATGCGCTCATGGGCGACGGCGAGGTGGCCATATGCGGCCTGGAATGCGCCGCCGAGGTGGACCTGCGCTGCCGCGTGATAAGGGGCGTGAGCGAGCCCTGGCCCGTGGTGCGCGACGAAAAGGGCTGCTACCGCGTCAACTGCTCGGCGGAGGACCTGGACGAGGCGGCGCGCCTGGCGCGCGTGAACCTGCTGGGCTTCCTCAGGCGGCGCATAAGCACTCTGGACGGCAATCAGCTGATAATGCTCATGAGCCTGGCGGGCGACCTGGAGATAGCGCAGATAGTGGACCCGCTCGTGACCTGCCGCATGGGCATACGCCCCGAGTACCTGCCCGAGCTGGAGTTCTGAGCGCCCGTATGTGAGTAGGGGTAGGGCGACGAGGGGATGGTGCTTCGGCAGTGCATGGGCCGGAGCGCAAATGCGGTTCTTGTGCCCGGAGCGCCGGAGACGGTTAGAATGCCGAGTGCGCGTGGCGGAATACACGCAGGACACGGGGCAACGTGCCCCAGCAGCTCACTTGCCGGAATATCAGTGCGGCTCTGTGCCCGGAGCGCCGGTGACGGTGAGGGGGCTGAGCGTGCGTAGCAACATGAGCGCAAGACGCATGGCGTGCTGCCCCGGAAGGCCATTGCCCGGAGTGCAAATGCGGCTCTTGTGCCCGGAGCTGCTGCGAATGCCGAGCGTGCCCGGAGACATGAGTGCCTGACGCATGACGTGCTGCCCCGGAAGGCCATTGGCCGGAGAGCAAATGCGGCCCCTGCGCCCGGAGCGCAGGAAGCGGGCGACATGCTTCAGCGGCCTACTTACGTGAGCGACATATGCGCCCCCGCGCCCGGAGCGCCTGAGCAAGCGCCCCCATTCCGCCGGCGCGCAAAGCCACTATGACTGTTTGCACACACTTTGAATACAGAGCGAGGAGAAGATGATATCATGAAGGACTTTGAATTTTTCAGCCCCACGCATTACGTGTTCGGAAAGGGCGCCGAGCTCAAGGCCGGCGCCGAGCTGGCCCGGCTGGGCGGCACCTATGCGCTCGTACATTACGGCGGCGGCTCGGTGGTGCGCTCGGGACTGCTGGAGCGCGTGACGGCCTCGCTTAAGGAGGCCGGCATACGCTACGAGCTGCTGGGCGGCGCGCAGCCCAACCCGCGCAGCGGCCTGGTGTACCGGGGCATAGAGCTGTGCCGGGAAAAGGGCATAGACTGCCTGCTGGCCGTGGGCGGCGGCAGCGCGATAGACTCCTGCAAGGCCATGGCTACCGGCCTCAAGTACGACGGCGACTTCTGGGACATGTTCGCGGGCACGGCAAAGGTGCCGGGCGCGCTGCCCTTCGGCGTGGTGCTGACGATGGCGGCGGCCGGCTCCGAGGGCTCCAACAGCTGCGTTATCACCAACGAGCATGGCATGCTTAAGCGCTCGACCTCGTCCGACTACAACCGCCCGCGCTTTGCGCTGATGAATCCCGAGCTCACCTACACGCTGGGCGCATACCAGACCGCCTGCGGCGTGGCGGACATGATGAGCCATGTGTTCGAGCGCTACTTCACCAACGAGCCGGACGTGGCGCTGACCGACCGGCTCTGCGAGGCGGTGCTCAGCTCGATAGTCGAGGCCGCGCCCCGCGCGATAGCCGCGCCCGACGACTACGAGGCGCGCGCCACGCTCATGTGGGCCAGCACGCTGGCGCACAACGATACCTGCGGCCTGGGCCGCGTATCCGACGGAGCCAGCCACAAGCTGGCGCATGAGCTCTCCGCCCTGTACGACACCGCGCACGGTGCGACCATGGGCCTGATATTCCCCGCGTACATGCGCTTTCTGCTGGGCAAGGCCGACATGCGCCTGAGCCGGCTGGCCGTGAACGTGTGGGGCTGCCAGATGGACTATGAGCACCCCGAACGCACCGCGCTGGAGGGCATCCGCCGCTACGAGCGCTTCCTGGCCGCGCTGGGGCTGCCGCGCACGTTCGCCGCGATAGGCGCGCGCCGCGAGGACATACCCGCGCTGATAGCCAAGGTGCGCCGCCGCCCCGACGGCCTGGTGGGCAACTTCCGCCCGCTCAGCGACGACGACATGCGCGCGGTGTACGAGCTGGCCTGTGAGGGCTCCGACTGCTGAGCAACCGCGCAAATGAATATCCGAAGCGCCGCCCCGGCCCGCTGCTCAGACCGCAGCGCGCCAGGGCGGCGCAAGCGTATCGGGCTACCGCCCGCATATGGCAACGGCAGAACGCAGAGCAACACCCACCCCACATCCCTTGCCCCAACGGCAGAGCGCCGCGTAAGAACGCTTCGCCCCGCCGCCTCCAACCCCTCAGCGGAGCGGCGGCGTTTCAAGGGGTAATAGGAGAA
>JBJEUC010000093.1:0-5110 GCA_051883635.1 Candidatus Fimadaptatus sp. | reverse complement strand
GCGCCTACGACGAGCTGGAGCGCGACGGCTTCATAGTCACGGCAGCGGCGCGCGGCTGCTTTGTGGCCCAGAAGGACATGACCCGCATACGCGAGGACAGGCTTATGCAGGTGGAGCAGCTCATGGCCGAGGCGGTCTCGCTGGCCGCCGCCTGCGGGCTGGGCGAGGACGAGCTGGTCGAGATGCTGCGCATGCAGATAAGAGGAGGAGAGCAATGAACGCACTGACTATAAGCGGCCTTGTGAAGGAATACGCGGGCTTCCGGCTGGAGATACCGCGCCTGGAGCTGCCCGAGGGCTGCATAATGGGACTGATAGGGGAAAACGGCGCGGGCAAGAGCACCACGCTGCGCCTGATACTGAACGACCTGCGCCGAGACAGCGGCTCCATAGAGGTGCTGGGCTGCGACAATACATCGGGCGACTTCATGCGCGTGAAGGAGCAGCTGGGCGTGGTGCTGGACGAATCGGGCTTTCCCGAGGTGCTCACCGCGCGGCAGGTCAACGCGGTGATGAAGCGCACATACCGCAGCTGGCAGCAGGACGAATACTTCGCGCTGCTGCGCCGGTTCGACCTGCCCGAGAACAAGCCGTTCAAGGACTATTCGCGCGGCATGCGCATGAAGCAGGCCATCGCCGTGGCGCTGGCGCACAGGCCGCGCCTGCTGCTGCTGGACGAGGCCACCGGCGGGCTGGATCCCATCGTGCGCGACGAGATACTGGGCATATTCAGCGACTTCGCCCGCGAGGCCGACCATTCGGTGCTGATATCCTCGCACATCGTCAGCGACCTGGACGAGCTGTGCGACACGGTGGCGCTGCTGCACCGGGGCCGCCTTATGCTCACCGCCTCGCGCGACGAGATAGGCGACCGCTTTGCCCTGGTGCGCTGCACGCGCGCCGAGTTCGGGCGCATCGAGCGCCGGGCGGTGGTGGGCATGCGCGATACCGGCTATGGCGTGGAGGCGCTGGTCGAGCGCGCGCAGGCCCCGGCCGGGCTGGCACTGGAGCGCCCGGGCATGGAGGACGTTATGCTGTTCATGGCGAAGGGGGAGGACGAACGATGATAGGACTCATACTCAAGGATCTGTTTACGCTCACGCGCCAGGCGCTCATGTACATCGTGTTCATCGCGGTGTTTTCGCTCATGCCCGGCTACAACATGGCCTCCTTCGCCGTGATGATGGCCTGCATGATGCCCATGACCGCCCTGGCCTATGACGAGCGCAGCCACTGGGACAGGCTGGCCGCGTCCATGCCCTATACCACCGCGCAGCTGGTGCTGAGCAAGTACCTGATGGGGCTGATACTGATGCTCGGCTCGGTGGCGCTGGGGCTCATCGCGATGCCGCTGCAGCGGCTCGTGAACCCGGACGTGAGCCTGAGGGAGCTTCTGAGCGTGTCGCTGAGCGCGCTGTGCGCGGGCATGCTGATACAGGGCGTGCTGCTGCCGGTCATGTTCCGATTCGGCACCGAAAAGGCGCGGCTGTTTATGCTGGTGCTCATGGGCGTGGTGTTTGCGGGCATTGCGGCGTTGGGCCAGGCGCAGGACGCGCTGCGGCGCTTCATGGGGGACATGAACGGCGGCGCGGCGATGGCGGTGCTGGCCGGGCTGGCGGCGGCGGTGTACCTCGTGAGCATGCCGCTGTCCATACGCGCCTATCGCCGCCGGAACTCCTGAGCGCCCGCCCTACACAAGCATGGGGCGGAATTATGAACGAAATAGCCAAAAACCGCGTTGCAATAAAACGAGACCGGGCGGCCATGTTAACAGCAATAAGCCTATTCAAATGTAAACATTATTCTTCCCAATAATTTGCAATATGAGCGCCCGGCTCGATTGACACCCCCCGCGCGCGTGACTATAATATAGCGGAAGCAAAACGAGTCCGTGCGCAGGCGCGCGCGGCGGGAGGGAACGACGATGTACGAACTGATGCTGGATACGGCCGACCTTGCCAGCCTCAAGCGCGGTCTGGCGGCGTGGCCGGTGTGCGGCGTGACCTGCAACCCGAGCATACTCAAAAAGGCGGGCAAGGTGGACCTGTACGAGCACCTTGGCCGCATGAAGGCGCTGTGCGGCGGCAAGCGCAGCCTGCATGTGCAGGTAGTGGCGACCACGACCCGCGGCATGATAGAGGATGCGCACTGCATACTGGAGCGGCTGGGCCGCGATACCTATATAAAGATACCCGTGAGCCGGGAGGGCCTGCCCGCGATAAAGCAGCTGGCGGCCGAGGGCGTGAACATCACCGCCACGGCCATCTACTCCACCATGCAGGGCATGCTGGCCGTGCTGGCGGGCGCGAAGTACGTGGCGGTATACTACAACCGCATGGAGAACAACTGTGTCGACCCCAACCAGGTGATACGCGAGCTGCGCGACTTCATCGACCATAGCGGCAGCGACGCCAGGGTGCTGGGCGCCAGCTTCAAGAACGTGTGCCAGGTGACCTCGGCCTACGCAAACGGCGCGCAGAGCGTGACCGTTGCGCCCGAGATAGTCGACTCCGCGCTGGGTATGGCGAGCATAGAGGGTGCGGTAGACGCCTTCACTGAGGACTTCGAGTCGGTGTACGGCAAGCGCGCCACCATGCTGAGCGTGGCGGGCAAGCCGGAGGTACACTTCGCCGCGAGCTGACGCGGGGGAAAACGGCGGAAGCCATGCACCTTTGAGAAAATTGACCGAAAGTCAATTTTGTGTGCTGGCGCATGAGTGGGATGCGGACGGTCAACTGCGTTCATGTAGCCGGAGCGCCCGGCCTTGAGCAATACGCCCTCGCGTGACTTGGCTCACGCGGGGGCGCTTTGTTATGTGACGCAGAGGGCGCAGCACTCCGTTGATGAAAATTGACCGAACGTCAACTTTGCACGCATGCACATGAGCGTGGCGCGGCCCGTCAATTGCGTTCATGCAGTCTGAGCGTCCGGCTCCGCGAGAATCGCCCCCGCGTGATATGGCTCACGCGGGGGCGTATTTGCATCATCAGCAGAGGTCAAGCCGCAGGACTGCTCCGCCATCAGGCGAATTGACCGAACGTCAATTCATCGCTCCGCATCCGTGCAGGCAGGTGCGCACTGGCATATGACCTCCTTGCCGGCTCAGGGCGTAGGCGATCTCCGCCTGCACGGCACGGCCTATGTGGCCGCCGGGGGTCGACAACGTAGATGCCTGCGCTCAGGTCTGTCCTGCGGCGATGCGCCGCCGCAAGGCGCGCCCGCTCCTCATCGGTGGGAGAGATGCCCTCCGGAGCATAGGTACATTCCGGCGCGCAGCAGCCCTCGCGCGCCGCGAGCAGGCAGGCGGCCCTGCACATCTCGTCCGCAAAGCGCATGCTTCCGCAGACAGCGTACGTTTTCATCGGATATATCCTCCGCCATTGGACGCGGGCAGCGCGGCAACCAAAGTTGACCATCGGTCAACTTTTAGCTGCGCAGGGCTGCGGGGCGTAGGCTCAGCCCAGTACGCCCTTTATGAAGGCCAGGTTGTCGCGCAGCTTGTCCTCGTCGGGCTTGGCGACCGAGAAGTCCTCAAACGAGAGATAGCCCTCGTAGCCTATGCCGCGCAGCGCCTCGAACAGCTTGTCGAACCTGACCACGCCGCTGCCTATCTCGGCAAAGCCGGGGGCCAGCTTGCCGTCCTTGTCGGGGGCCCAGGTGGAATCCTTTATGTGTACGTGATGCACATGGCGGCCCAGCAGGTCCATGCCTATGCGGTAGTTCTCATAGCCCTCATACACCATGTTGCCCGCGTCGAACACCACGCCTATCAGGTCCTCGTCCATGCCCTCTATCAGCCGGTAGGCCGCGCTGGCGCTGGGTATGATGGTGTTCATGTGTATCTCGAGGTTGGCCTGCACGCCGTACCGGCGGCACAGGCGCTCCACGGTGAACAGGTTGGCGCGCGCCTGCGCAAACACCTCGCGGTAGGGGGACTCGCCGCGATAGCCGTCGGGGAACAGGCGTATCATCTTGAAGCCGTTGGCCGAAGCGGCAGCCAGCAGCGGCTCTATCTTGTCCAGCTCGCTGGGCTTGAGGTAGGAGGTCAGCGACAGCTTCTCCAGCCCGTTCTCCTCGCAGATGCGCGCCGCGCGCGCGGCGTCGGCCTCGAGGTCATCGATGTCTATCGTGGCGCGGTTGTACTGCCAGAAGAGCTGGCTGCGCTCGGGCATGGGGTCGGGCGCGGCCTTGGGCACGGTGTTCACGCGCCACTCGATGCCGTCGTAGCCGTACTGTTTGAGCTTTGCGCCCACCTCCTCGGGCGACCAGGCCGGGGCCATTACCGTGAATATGGAAAACTTCATTTCGATTCCTCCCGTCGTATATTGAATTTGACTATCGGTCAAAAACCGCAAGACCGGCTCACTCCAAAATTGACCATTGGTCAAAAAACGCCCAGCGCGGCGTTTTGCCGGGCGAGGTACTGCTCGTGCTGCTCCCGGCTGGACGTGATGAACTCGTATGTGAGGTATTCCGGGGCGATGCGCTCGACGAGCTCCCGCGCGCCGGGGCAGTCGAGGGGCACATGCGGGTCCAGCCTGAGCACGCTCTCGTACAGCGCGCAGAGCCGCTCGAAGTAGCTGCCGACGGGCCGGGGCGGGTCGGCGGCCAGCCTGCGCAGGAACGCGCCGCTCGCGCCCGAGTGCAGGTGTACACCCTTTATGCGCGCGCAGAGCTCGCCGTGCGCGTCCAGCTGCCGGTGTATGTAGGCGATGCCCTGCTCGGGCGTGTCTATGTTCATGTCGGTGTGCATCAGGTGGCCCGTGTCCAGCATTATGCCGGTGCGCGGATAGCGCACGCCCTCCAGCAGGGCGCGGGTGATCTCGGGCCGCGTGAACGTGAAGCCCGGCCCCCACAGGTTCTCCATCAGGAACCAGAAGCTGTATTCGCGCCCGGCAAGCGCCCGGTTGATCATCTCCAGCGCCGCCTCGATGACCTGCTCGTCGCTGTGCTCAAAGCGGCAGCTGGCGGTCTCGCTGAGCGTTATGTTGCCCACGTGATACACCACGTACTGCGCGCCGATGGACTGGCACCAGTCGAGCTGCGCGCGCAGCCGCCGGGCCAGCCCGTCCGCCGGGCCGCCCAGCTGGCGCTTGGCCTCCTCCATGCTG
>JBJEUC010000092.1:0-5115 GCA_051883635.1 Candidatus Fimadaptatus sp. | reverse complement strand
GGAGCGGCGCGCACTCCACGCCCGCGCCGCCCAGCGCCCCGGCCGTGAGCCAGAACGCCGCGCTCGACCAGTCGCCCTCGACCGTGACCTCGCCCGGCGAGCGGAAGCGCTGCCCGCCCGGCACGCAGTAGCCCGCGTCCGTGCGCTCGACCCGCACGCCGAAGGCGCTCAGCGCGTCCAGGGTGATATTGACATAGGGCTCGGACTCCAGCCGGCCGATTACGTGTATCTCGCTCTCCCCCGGCAGCCCGGGCAGCGCCAGCAGCAGGCCGGTTATGAACTGCGAGGAGACGTTGCCCGCTATCTCGAACCGGCCCGGGCGCAGCTGCCCGCGCGCCGTGAGCGGGAACGCGCCCTGCGGCGACAGCGTCATGCCGTGCGCCGCCAGCTGCTCATACAGGGGCGAGAGCGGGCGCTGGGCGAGCAGCCCCTGGCCGGTGAACGCGCAGTCGCAGCCCAGCGCGCCGGCCACCGGCAGCATGAAGCGCAGCGTGGAGCCGCTCTCGCCGCAGTCCAGCAGCGCGCCCGGCGCGCACGCGCCCGAGGCGGGCTCAACGTCCAGCGTGCCCGCGCCCTGAGTCACCTGCGCCCCCAGCGCGCTTATGCAGCGCTGGGTCGCCTGCACGTCGCGCGAAGTGGAGTTGCAGCGTATGCGCGTGGGCGCGTCGGCCCTCAGCGCGCATATGAGCAGGCGGTGCGCCTGTGACTTGGAGGAGATGATGTCGTCTATTCTGCCCGAGAGCGCGCCCGGGGATATCCTCATATTCATATGCCCGCCACCACTCCTTCGCACGGCGCGATGAACCCGCTAAGCTCCGCCGCGGCGATGGGATACAGCCGACTGCTGCCCCGCCGCTCGGGCAGCACCAGCGTGAGCGTCGCGCCCTGCTTCTTCTTGTCGCTCATGGCGCTTTGGGCTATCTGGGCGGCGGTGAAGCGCGTGGTCAGCGGGAGGCTCTGCGCCGCCAGCAGCGCGCGCAGCTCGTCCTGCACGCCCGCCTCGCACAGCCCGTGGCTCTCGGCGGCGCAGGCGGCCATCAGCATGCCGATGCCCACGCCCTCGCCATGATACATGCCAAAGCCGCTGAGCTTCTCTATCGCGTGGCCGAAGGTATGGCCCAGGTTCAGCAGCTGTCTGAGGCCCGTGTCGCGCTCGTCCTGGGTCACTATCTCGCCCTTTATGCGCACGCACTCGCGTATCACCGGCGCGACGTCGCCGCCTGCGCCCAGCGCGTCCAGTATCGCGGGCGAGCAGATGGCGCCGTACTTTATCACCTCGGCCATGCCCTCGGAGTAGACCGGGGCCGGCAGCGTGGACAGCGTGTCCATGTCGCAGACGACGAGCCGGGGCTGGTGGAACGCGCCGCAGAGGTTCTTGCCCGCGCTGAGGTCCACCGCCGTCTTGCCGCCCACCGAGGAGTCGACCATCGCCAGCAGGGTCGTGGGCAGCTGCACAAAGTCTATGCCGCGCATGTAGAGCGCCGCCGCCAGGCCCGTGAGGTCGCCCACCACGCCGCCGCCCAGCGCCGCCATGAGGTCGGCGCGGGTAAGGCCCTGCTCCGCCGCGTACTCGAGCAGGCGGGACAGCGTTTCGATGTTCTTGGACTGCTCGCCGGGCGCGAACACGAATTCGCACGCGGCAAAGCCGGCCCTCTCAAAGGAGGCGCGCGCCCTCGCCATGTACAGCGGAGCCACGTTGCCGTCGGACACTATCAGCACGCGGCGGCCGCGCACCGCCCTGCCCGTCAGCTCGCCCGCCTCGTCCAGTATCCCCCGCCCGAACAGCACATCGTAGCGGGCGGCGGTGTTGATAGTCAGCGCTTCCATTCGCTATCGATCTCCTCCTTGCGTTCGCGGCCCTCGCGCAGCAGGCGCTTGAGCGTTTCGGCGTCGCCGGCCTTTATCGCGTCGCGGTACTCGCCCAGCGCGCCGATTATCCAATCCAGCTCGTTTGCGAGATAGTCGGCGTTGTCCAGGAACAGCTCGGTCCACATGGTCTCGTTGAGCTTGGCCACGCGCGTGAGGTCGCGGTAGCTGCCGGCCGAGAAGCTGTGGTGCGCGCGCGCGGTGGGCGACTTGACGTAGGCGTTGGACACCACGTGCGCCAGCTGCGAGGTGAAGGCTATCATCTCGTCGTGCTTCTCGGCCGTGGTGAGCGTTACCGCCTTGAAGCCCGCGTCGCGCAGCAGCTCGCGCACGCGGCCCAGCAGGTATATGTCCTCGTCCTCGCGCGTGACCATGACCATGGTCGCGTTCTGGAACAGGTCGTCGCGGGCGTACTTGATGCCCGAGAACTGGGTGCCCGCCATCGGGTGGCCGCCGATGTAGTTGAAGCCATGCTGCCGCGCCAGCTCGAAGCAGGGCGCGCAGACCGCGCGCTTTACGCCGCACAGGTCCATGACCACCGCGCCGGGCTTTATCGAGGCCGCGTTGCGGGTGAGGTAATCGACCGCCGCCTGCGGGTAGAGCGCGATAAACAGGTAATCGCACTGGCCCAGGCGCTCCGGGGTGAGCTTGTCGTCTATCACGCCGGCCAGGCGGGCGTAGTCCTCGGTCGTCCTGTCCGCGTCCATGCCCACCACCACGTGGCCGGCCTTAATCAGCGCCTTGCACATGGAGCCGCCTATGAGGCCCAGCCCCACTACGCCTATCATCTGCCTGTCCATGCTCACAGCCCCCTTACGGCCTCGCGCACGGCGAATACGGACCTGGCCACGTCGTCGAACTGCGCCGGGGTCAGCGACTGAGCGCCGTCGCACTTGGCGTGCTTGGGATCGTTGTGCACCTCTATCATCAGGCCGTCCGCGCCGCAGGCGGTCGCGGCCAGCGCCATGGACTTGACGTAGCGGTTGACGCCGGTGGCGTGGCTGGGGTCGACCACTACCGGCAGGTGCGTGAGCTCGTGCAGCACGGTCACGGCGGAGAGGTCCAGCGTATTGCGGGTGTAGGTCTCGAAGGTGCGGATGCCGCGCTCGCAGAGCATTATGTTCTCGTTGCCGCCGGCCATTATGTACTCGGCGCTCATGAGCAGCTCCTTGATGGTGTTGGCCAGGCCGCGCTTGAGCAGTATGGGCTTGTTGGTGCGGCCCAGCTCCTTGAGCAGCTCGAAGTTCTGCATGTTGCGCGCGCCCACCTGTATCACGTCCACGTCCTCGAACAGCGGCAGATGGTTGGCGTTCATTATCTCGGTAACTATCGGCATGCCGGTGCGGCGCTTGGCCTCCAGCAGTATCTTTATGCCCTCGTCGTGCAGGCCCTGGAAGTCATAGGGCGAGGTGCGGGGCTTGAACGCGCCGCCGCGCAACAGGTGCGCGCCGCTCTTTTTGACCGCGTCGGCGATGCACATCACCTGCTCCGGGGATTCGACCGAGCAGGGACCGGCTATGAACTGGAACTCGCCGCCGCCCACCGCGATGGTATCGGTTATGCGGATAACGCTGTCGTCCGGATGGAACTTGCGGTTGGCCTTTTTGAAGGGCTCGGTTATGCGGGTAACGCTCTCCACTATGTCCAGCCCGCTGATGAGGTCGGTATCGATAGAGGTGGTGTCGCCGATGAGGCCGATAACGGTCTGGTATTCGCCCTGGGACACATGGGTGCGCACGTTCTGGCTCTCCAGCCAGGTGATAAGGTTGTTCATTTCCTCTTTGCGGGTATCCTTCTTCAGTACCAGTATCATACCGACATCTCCTTGAATGTTGATTAAATAAAAAAGACGGCCGGCAGTAATTCTACTGCCGGCCATCTCATTTTATCCTCTGTATGCGGGAAAAAACGTATGCAGCACGAATTACTCTTACTTTATGGCCATGCCGGTAAAGTAAAAGTAATAAAAGTATTCGGCCGCAAACGACTTGATCATCGGATTTCCTTTCCGCGCTCATGCGTCCTGCCGCCTTTATCGCAGCCCGGCGCACGCCGCTTTCTGATATCGAGGATTATTCTAGCACAAACCGCCCGGTTTTTCAATCGCCCTCAGCATGAAGATTGCGTAAATGCATGAATAAATATGAGCGGCACATTACACAATCATCAGACTGCACGATATGCGCATTGCACAATCGCATCAGCGTTCGATGCGGAAAGCCGGGGCTATCGGGCTTGTGCCCACCAGCTGATAGGGTATGTCTATCTCAAGCGCCCAGGCCGCGCCCGCTTCGCTTCTGGCCTCGCCCTCCAGCTCCACGCGGCGGAAGCCCACCTCGCCGCAGCCCAGCAGCGTCACGCGGCGCACCTCGCCCTCGTAGGGTATCCGGAGCGTCTTGCCCAGGCGCTCGCCCTCGGCCATCCGCTTGATGGCGTACACGCGCCCCTCGGCCGCGCGCTGGGTGAAGGCCACGTCGCCCACCTCGTAGGGCGCGCAGACGCGCGTGGAGTATATGGCCTCGCCGTTTGCGCGCAGCCAGTCGCCCATGCCGTCCACCGCGCGCACGGCGGGCCTGGGCAGTCGGCCGTCGGGCTGAGGCGGTACGTTGAGCGCGAGGTTGCCGCCGCGGCACACCACGCTCACCAGCAGGTTGACCAGCTCGCGCGGGGTCTTATACTCGTCGTCGTACTTGAACGCAAAGCCGGTGCCCACGGTTATGCAGCTCTCCCACGGCACGGGTATCACCGAGGAGGGCACGCTCTGCTCGGGCGTGATGTAGTTCTCGTTTTCGCCGCCCACGGTGCGGTCGGCGGAGATGAGCCAGGGCTGCAGCTTGCGGGCGCGGGCCAGCACTTCGCCAAGGCGTATGTCCTGGTCGTTCTGCGGCGCCACCTGGCCGCCGTCCAGCCACAGTATGTCTATGCGGCCGTAATCGCTCATCAGCTCCATTATCTGATTGTGGGTGAACTCAACGAACTTCTCCCACACCTCGGGATGCTCGCTGGGCGCATATGTCGGATTGCGCCAGGAGCCCACCGGGCGCTCCATGCCCTCGGCCCAGTACCACGGGCAATGCCAGTCCGGCTTGGAGAAGTACGCGGCGATGGCTATACCGCGCGCGCGGAACGCATCGAACACATGCCGGGCCACGTTGGCATACTTATGCGTATGGAACGGGCAGGACGGGTCCGTGACCTTGTAGGTGGTGTACTTGCTGTCGAACATGCAGAAGCCGTCGTGGTGCTTGG
>JBJEUC010000091.1:0-5115 GCA_051883635.1 Candidatus Fimadaptatus sp. | reverse complement strand
AACGACGCCGTGAAGCGTCTTTCATCCGAACAGGCATTGCCTCAGCGTAAAACGATAGCGCGGAGGGGGGAGCGCCCCTTCCGCGCTTGTTTTGTAGGGTGCGGCTTTCGCATGAATCGTAGAGCCGTGCGCGTGCAGAAGTGCGTTTGCCGGGGCCGCGTCTTTCATCCGGATAGGCAGTGCATCAGCGTGAAGCGCAAGCGCGGCAAGGAATCGCCCCTTCCGCGCTTTTCTTGTGGAATGCGGCTTTCGCATGAATCGGCCATTAGTGCACGCGCAGAAGTACGTTTGCCGGAGCCGAGCCTTCCATCCGAACGGGCCTTACCTAAGCGTGAAACGAGAATGAGGAAGGGGAGCGCCCTTTCCGCGCTTTGCTTGTGGAGTGCTTTCACATGAATCAGCCATCCATGCGCGTGCAGAAGTGCGTTTGCCGGGGCCGAGCCTTCCATCCGAACGAGTCTTACATCAGCGTGAAATGCAAGTGCGGCAGGGAATCGTCCATCCCGTGCGTTGCTTGCGGAGTGCGGCTTTCGCATGAATCGTCGAGCTATGCGCGTGCAGAAGCACGTTTGCCGGGGCCGCGCCATCCATCCGAACGGGCTTATCTCAGCGTGAAATGCAAGCGCGGCAGGGAAACGCCCCTCCCGCGCTTTGCTTGTGGAATGCTGCTTTCGCATGAATCGTAGAGCCGCTCGCGCGCAGAAGCACACTCGCCAATGCGACCTTCCTTAGCGCGAACTATCGTTGCCCCCACAACGCCTGCCGCATGCAAAAGCGCGCACAGCGGGCCGATGCTCTGCCGCCGCCATGCACGGCTCCTGCGCGGCTCCCGCGCGGCACGCCTTCTCCCAACCCATCCGCGCTCATATGGACAGTCCCACCCTCTCCGCCGCCTGCGCCCAGGCGCACGCATAGCGCACGCCCAGCATGCGCTGCGCGCGGGTGGAGAAGTGCAGGCAGTCGCCCTTGTGCGCGAGGTCGCGCGCCGCTGCGCAGGCGTACTGCGCCCGGCGCTGGGCGAACTCGTGCAGCTGCGCGTTTATCGCGCGGTGGTAGAGGCTATTGGGGTAGCCGTCCAGATAGTCGCCCAGCTCGCCCACTATCACGGGTAGCGGCTCCATGACCAGCTCCGGCGCGCCCAGCGAGTCCGCCGCGCCGCGCAGCCGCCGCTCCAGCTCGTCCACCATGGGCGCGAAGCGCTTGAGGTAGGTGTGGGCCAGCAGGCTGTCCTCGCTGTCGGTCTCGCCCTGATGCCACAGCACGCCGGCTATGCGCGCGCCGCTGGCCAGAGCGGCGGCGCTCTGGGCCACCGCCGTCTCGAACAGCTCCTCGCCCGGCTGCCACGCGCTGAGCGGCGAGCCGCCCAGCGAGCAGGGGATGAGCCCTATCTCGGCGCCGGTGAGCGCGTTGAGCGTGGCGGCGAAGGACGAGCCCATGCCCGCGCCCGAAAACGGCCGGTCGCGCACTATGGGCTCCTGCGCGGGCTGCCAGCCGCCCTCGCGCCAGATGTGCGCGTGGGGGCATTCGAGGGGCGGCAGCTCGTCCAGCGCCCCGCGCCCGGACATGTTGGATTGACCTGTCATCAGAAATGCGTTTATCATTGCGGTATTCCCTCCCTGTATTGGCGGGGCGTGAGCCCGGTATGCGCCCGGAAGGCGCGGTAGAACGTGCGCTCGCTCGTGTAGCCGCAGCGGGCCATAACTTCCTCCAGACTGAGCGCGGGGTCGCTCAGCAGCCCCTGCGCGCGGTTGATGCGCAGGGCGTTGAGGTAGGTGTGCAGGTTGCAGCCCACGCGCTCGGAGAGCAGCTTGGAGATGTAGTACTTGTTGAGGAAGAGAGCGCGCGCCATGCCGTCCAGCGATATCTCGCCGCTGAGGTTGGCCTCGATGTAGGCCAGCGTCCGGTGCAGCGCGTCCGGGTCGGCGGCGTGCTCGCGGGGGACTACGTCGAGCGCCGCCAGCAGCCGCTCCACCGCGATTATGGCAAAGGCCCGGCGCAGCGCCGCGGGCATGTCGGGCTCGCCTATCATGCGCCCGAGCGCCAGCTCCACGTCAGGATGCACGTCCTGGGCCGCAAGAAATGGCATCGCGCAGTCGGTGCGCGCGAAGGCCTCGCCGGTGCGGCCCAGCAGCGCTGTGTCGATTATGGCCATGTGGTAAAGGCTGCCGCCGGGCAGCGCGCTGTAGCTGTGCACGCGGTTGGGCCAGCACAGCGCCGCCTCGCCCGGGCGCATTACGTGGCTCACGCCCTCTATCGTCACCGTACCCTCGCCGCGCCGGGCCAGTACCAGCTCTATCTGGCTGTGCAGATGGGGTATGAAGTCCAGCGATTCGGCCACGTTCACGCTGAGCGACGCGGTGCGCTGCTCTACAAAAAAGCTCCTGCTCATTTCAGGCGAATCTCCCAAAGCATATCTCGTGCCGCAATTATACCACGTCCGGCGCGCGCGCGTAAAGCCCCTGCGCGGCCAAACACGCCAAGTTCTGTCAATAAATAGATGAGTTATGTCATACTATTTGCGATGTGGCTGTGTTAATATATTCGCAGACAGGGCTCCGCACCGGATGCACATCCCGCAGGGGATAGCCTGCAGGAGATGGCCTTGCGGGCTGACGGGCGGGGAGCGGGATCACGCCTGGGCCCTGTCGGAATCATCAGGCATAATATCCCTTCGGGGATTCAATAGGAGGAAAAGTCATGCATACGCTGGCGATAATAGGCTTTGGCGGCATGGGCAGCTGGCATGCGCGCAACATAATGGAGCGCGTGCCCGAGATAAGGGTGAAGGGCGCCTACGACATACGCGAGGAGGCGCTGAACAAGGCGCGCGATATGGGCCTTAGGGCCTACGGCTCGCTTCAGGAGCTGCTGGACGACGCCGAGGTGGATCTGGTGACCATCGCCACGCCCAACAACTTCCACAGGCCGCTGGCGATACAGGCGCTGCGCGCGGGCAAGAACGTCATCTCCGAAAAGCCCGTTACGCTCAATGCAAAGGAGCTGGAGGAGATAATCGCCGTGCGCGACGAGACCGGCAAGCTCTTTTCGGTGCATCAGAACCGCCGCTGGGACAAGGACTACTGCATCATCAAGAAGGTGCTCAGCGAGGGTACCATCGGCACGCCCTATTTCATCGAGAGCCGCGTGCAGGGCTCGCGCGGCGCGATGCACGGCTGGCGCGGCTACAAGGTCAACGGCGGCGGCATGCTGCTGGACTGGGGCGTGCATCTGCTGGACCAGCTGATGAACATGATAGACGCGCCCGTGGTGTCGGTGGACGCGCACCTGCTGAGCCTGTTCACGCCGGGCGTGGACGACAACATCAAGATACTGATACGCTTTGGCAACGGCGTTTCCGCGCTGATGGAGATGGCCACCAACTGCTTTATCAACCATCCGCGCTGGCACGTATGCGCCAGCGACGGCACCTGCGTGGTGGACGACTGGAGCTGCAACGGCCGCATAGTCAAGCTCAACACCGACAAGCAGATGGAGTGGGCCGACGACATAGTCTACACCGAGGCCGGCCCCACGCGCACCATGGCCCCGCGCCCCAAGCAGACCACCCAGGAGCTGCCCCTGCCCGAGGTGGACACCGACTGGTCCAGCTACTACAAGAACATCGCCGCCGTGCTGGACGGCCGCGAGGAGCTCATAGTGCGCCCCGAGCAGGCCCTGCGCGTGATGAAGGTCATAGACCTGATGTTCAAATCCGAGGAGCTCAAGCACGGCCTGGAGTGCTGCATCTGACGGCGAAATGCGCCGCGCGCCATTGTCTTGAGCGCGGCAGTGTGCTATAATGTCAAAGGACCCCGCAATCATTGCTTGGGAGGATAATGCAAAATGATTAACGTAGCCATGATCGGCGTAGGCGCCATTAGCGGCATCTACCTCAAGAACCTGACCGAGACCTTCAGCGAGGTAAAGCTGCTGGGCGTGTGCGACCTCATCCGCGAGCGCGCCGAAAAGGCCAAGGCCGATTACAATGTGCCCAAGATATACGACACCATGTACGACGCCTTCAAGGACCCTGAGGTGGACATCGTGCTCAACCTCACCCGCCCCTACGAGCACTTCGAGGTGACCAAGGCCGCGCTGCTGGCCGGCAAGCACGTCTATTCCGAAAAGCCGCTGGGCGCGGACTTTGAGGAGGGCAAGGAGCTGGTGCGCATAGCGGAGGAGAAGGGCCTCATGCTGGGCGGCGCGCCCGATACCTTCATGGGCGCGGGCATACAGACCTGCCGCAAGCTCATAGACGACGGCTTCATCGGCGACGTGATAGGCTCGGCCTGCTTCATGATCTGCCACGGCCACGAGAGCTGGCATCCGGACCCCGAGTTCTACTACAAGCGCGGCGGCGGCCCCATGATGGACATGGGCCCCTACTACATCACCGCACTGGTCAACCTCATAGGCGGCGTAAAGGGCGTGACCGGCGTTACCCGCAAGTCGTTTGAGCAGCGCATGATAACCAGCCAGCCCTTCGCGGGCCAGATAATCGACGTGGACGTGCCCACCCATGTGCTGGGCATGCTGCACTTCGACAACGGCTCGGTCGGCACCATCATCACCACCTTCGATGTACACTATCCCAGCCAGGCGCGCTTCGAGATATACGGCACCAAGGGCACCCTGTTCGTGCCCGACCCCAACACCTTCGGCGGCCCGGTCAAGGTCTACCGCCCCGAGGACGGCGAGGTCAAGGAGATACCGCTGCTGTTTGACTACAAGGAGAACAGCCGCGCGCTGGGCCTGGCCGACATGGCCAAGGCGCTGGAGACCGGCCGTCCCTTCCGCGCGAGCTATCAGCAGACCCGCCACGTGCTGGAGATACTGACCGCGTTCGAGAAGTCCTCCAACGAGGGCGGCTATCACGCGCTGGAGACCCACTACGACCGCTTCCAGCCGATGGTGAACTGCCCGCGCCACGGCGTGCTGGACTAATTGCATAGCGTGTGGCGGGGGAGCAAGCTCCCCCGCCACTGCCACCCCTACCAGTTTCCGCTGAAATGCTTCGCATTTCCGGGCGCGGAAACTGCAAGGAAGCAATTTCTTCTCCGGGGGGCAAGCTCCCCTCCGAAGAAATTGCTGCGTGTCCGGCGTACACGCCGCCGG
>JBJEUC010000090.1:0-5152 GCA_051883635.1 Candidatus Fimadaptatus sp. | reverse complement strand
AGTTGCAGAAGGTCTCATGCTCCAGGAAGGTATCCGCGCCCACCAGCAGCACGGTATAGGTAGCGCCGTCGTCCAGGGGCTCCCCGTTCACCGTCACTTCCTCAAGGCGGAACCTGCCCCGCTCGTACTCGGTCACGGTGTACTCAAGGCCGCTGGTCACGGGCATGAGGTTGCGGTGGTGTATCGGGTTGGAGCCGTCCTCCTTCACGTTCACCAGCCAGTCCATGAACCGCCAGACCTCCTCGCCGGTGTATTCGCCCTGATACACGGAGTTGCGGGCGGTCAGCACCCACTTGGCCTGCTGCAGGGTGTAGTCCCCGGCGTATATGGAGGTGCTGGCCACGGGCGAATAGCCTATGGCTATCTCGGCCTCCATGGAGTCCCGTATGGTGTTCATAAGCGACGAAGCCGCCGCGCTGCCGTGGTCGGTAAACTCGTTGGAATAGGCGGTCTCCTGGGTGAACATCACCTCGACCGCGTCCGGGTCGGCGTAGTTGGTTATCCGCTCGTTGAAGGCGTCATACGCGGCCCTGGCGTCGTATTCACCGGTCATCATCCTGTGGCCCACATCCTGCGATATGCCGAACACCTCGGTCGAGGCCAGGCGCATGTACAGGTGGTTGCTGCTGATGCAGTCCCGCACATACTGGAGCGAATTGGTGGGGGTTATCTTGACTTCCTTGTTGTAGGACAGCACGGAGGTGCCCGCCGCGACGTGCTTCTGGCCTTCATCGCTGAATATGGCCATCAGTATCTCCATCACGGCCGCCTCCTTGGCCGGGTCCTGCTCCACGGCATGGGACACCGCCAGCTGGCACATGGGGTAGGTCAGCAGCCAGTTGTCCTCGCTGGTCTCGCCGAAGTAGGGCAGCATCACGCAGTTGATGCCCCGCTCCTGGGTCACGCTGTCCGCAAGCGCCGCCGTGTTGCGCACCATGGCGGTCTTGCCCTGGAAGAACGGCTCCATCGTGGCGGAGAACTGCAGCGTCTCGTCGCCCTGCTGGAAGCGGACGTCCTTTAGGAACTGCTCGTACTTCTCAAACACGCGGGGCCAGACCACGTCGTCCAGGCCCACCTGCGCGTCATCGGTCTCGCTCTCGTACTCCATGCGCCACAGGGTGCCCTCCAGGCTCATCAGCTCCGGTATCGCGCAGCCCTGCATGGTCTCAAGGCAGGAATAGTCGTAGTACCAGTCGGTCTGGAAGCCCTTTATGCCGACCGCCTCGAAGGCGTCTATGGCCGCCACGAACTCGGCGTAGTTGGTGGGCAGGGCGATGCCGTACTCGTCGAACAGGTCCTTGTTGGCCATTATGCTGTCCACCTCGGCGCACATGGGCAGCCAGCGTATCGCGCCGGAGGTCTCGCGGTTGACCTCAAGGTAGCTGGAGTAGAAGGTGCCCGCCACCTCGGTCTGGCTCAGGTCCATCAGGTGCTCCGCCAGCGGCGCCGCGTCGTTCAGCGAGAAGCGGCGGCATGTGATTATGTCCGGTATCTCCTCGCCCCGGGCCAGCAGGTCCTTGTAGTACTCCATGGTGTTGTAGCTCTGGATAAACGTAAAGTCGATGTCGGGGAACCTCTCCTCCAGCCAGGGCGAAAGCTCCTTGAACATGGAGCGGTCCCACATGTACATGCTTATGGACATCCTGTCGCCGCCCGCCGCCCGGGCGGTCCCGGCAGCGGGAACGGACCCGACCAGCAGGGTCAATACCATTGCCAGCAGCAGCGCTGCAAACCTCTTCGCCTTCATAACACTTCTCCTTCTCCTGCATCTGTATTCGAGGGGGACGCATCCATGGTCGTTCGCATTTGCGGCATGCCGGAGGCCGCGCCTTCTCCTGCGCCTCCCGGCGAGCCCGCCCGGGCGCTCGCGCGCTCATTGCATTGGCATTATCGATTCGATCCAAATCGACAATTTCCGGCAGTTGCTAACACACAGTATAACATACCATCCGTCCCGCTACAATAGATAATCGGCGTTATTACCACAACAAATGCACATTATTTGCAATTTCGGGCCGCGCATTATAAGCAGTAGTTAACAATGCCGCCGCACAGGCTGCACCGGCCGTCTCCCGGACCGCGCGCCGCCAAAGACGAATGAAGCCCGAGAGGGTGCCAGCCCTCTCGAGCCTCAATGGTCTTGGTCGTATCGCGCCCTGCCGGGCGGCGCTTATTCCGCCTCGGCCTGCCAAATGCTGCCGCGGCCCTTGTTCTCCCGCTTGGCCTGATACAGCGCGTCGTCGGCGCGCTTGAGCCATTCGTCTATCGTCTGTATGTCCTCGCCGCACATGGACACGCCCACCGAGCAGCCCGTGGCCAGCCCCTGCTCGCCCATCTTCTCCCGGAAGGAGCTGCATATGAACTCGCACTTCTTGAGGGCGCTCTCCTCGCTGTCCACGTTTTTCAGTATCAGTATGAACTCATCTCCGCCATAGCGGCAGCGGATGTCCTCCGCGCGCGTATTGCGGCCCAGATGCTCCGCAAACGCCCGCAGTGTCCGGTCGCCCGCGTCATGCCCGTGGGAGTCGTTCACGTTCTTCAGGTCGTCCAGGTCGAATATGCACATCGCTATCGGCATATCCGCCTTACGTATCTTGAGCAGGGCCTTCCTGAAGCCGCGCCGGTTCAGCACGCCCGTGAGCGGGTCGTTGCAGGCCTCGTCCAGCAGCTCGCGCTCCTTCCTGCGGAACGCCGCCGCGTCTACCAGCCGCTGCAGCCGCCGCTGCACGTCGAACAGCGGATGGCCCTTGCAGATGAAGTCGTCCGCCTCCCGGGCCGCGGGCAGGAGGTTATGGCACTGGCTGCTGGGTATGGTGGCCAGCACCGGCACGTTCCACAGGCACGGCGTCTGCCTCAGGTGCTTCATCACCTCGGGCGCGCCCCTGTCCGGGAGCACCAGGCTCAGTATCACGGCCGCGACCTCGTCCGGCCCGTCTGCGTCGAGCCGCGCTATCGCCTCCTGCGCGCTCTCCGCCATGATGACCTGATACGAATCCGCAAAGGTCTCCTGCATGTGCTGCCGGTATTCGGCGTCGTCATCGACCACCAGCAGGCTCGCGGGGCTGACGGAGTCCGCGCCGTAAGCCGCGGTCATGGCCATGACATGCTCCTGCCGGGCCAGCAGCGCCTCGTAATCGTCCATGGGCATGGGCGCGGCAAAGAAGTAGCCCTGGCAGTAGTCGCAGCCGATGTCCTGCAGCCTGTCCTTCTGCTCCCTCGTCTCCACGCCCTCGGCGACCACGACCATGTTGCCCCGGTGCGCCATGTGGATGACGTCGTCGATGAGGCTCCGGTCCGCAGGTTTGGAAAGCTCGCTTTGCACGAACGCTATGTCCAACTTCAGCACGTCCAGCGTCATGCGGCTGAGCATATTGAACGAGGCGTAGCCGCTGCCGAAGTCGTCCATCTCGACCACGAAGCCCCTCCTGCGCAGCTCCTTGACCTCCTTGATGATAACGTCCGCGTTGGCGACGTAGGCGCTCTCGGTTATCTCCAGATGCAGGCAGGCCGGGTCAAGGCCGTACTTTGCAACCAGAGCGGATATCCGGTCCGTCAGGTTGCCCTGGAGTATGTCGGCCCGGGAGATGTTTATCGACACCGGCAGCTGCGGGTAGCCCCTGGCCTGCCACTCGGCGAGCTTTGCGCAGGTATGCTCCCATACGTACATGTCGAGCCGGGGTATGAAGCCGTTCTTCTCGAACAGGGGAATGAACTCGCCCGGCGATACGAAGCCCAGCTGGGGATGCCGCCAGCGCACCAGCGCCTCGGCCCCGGCCATGCACTGATCCTTCAGGCTGTACTTGGGCTGCAGGTAGACCGCGAACTGCTCCTCCCGCAGGGCCTCCTCCATTACAGCGGTTATCGCCTGCTCCCGATACAGCTGGCTCCGGAGCGAATCGTCGTATAGGGAGAAGAACTTGCCGTACTGGTTCTTTATGCGGTCGGCGGCCAGGAAGGCCCGGTCGCACATCTTCTCCACCGGCACGTCGCGGTCGACTATCTCATATACGCCGCAGCGCATGGTGGCGTTTCTGAATACCGGGGAGCATTTCTCCAGCCGGATATTCTGCTCAAACTCGCTGCCCCGCATGTTCTCGTCCTGCTCGAAGAAGAACAGGAAGCGGTCCGCGCCGAAGCGGCCGCAGAAGCCCCTGTCGCCCAGCATCCGCCGGGCGGTATCGGCTATCTCCTTGAGCAGGCGGTCGCCCTCGCGCATGCCCATGCTGTCGTTTATGAGCTTAAAGTTTTCGATGTTGGAGCCGACTATGCAGTACTGCCCCTCCGGCTCCTCCTCCAGGCGCTCCGCGACCTTCTGGCAGAATATCTCCTTTTTGTAGAACCCGGTCAGCGTGTCGTACTGCAGGTCGTTCACTATCGCGGACGTCTCCCGCAGCTTGATGAGCCCGGCCACCCGGTGCAGTATCACCTCGCGGTGATAGGGCTTGGGCAGAAAGTCGGTCGCGCCGCGCGACAGCGCGGCCAGCTCGTCCTCCACGCTGTTGCCCTGCGTCATCACTATTACCGGTATCTGGGAGAGCTCCGCGTCCGCCTTGACCCGCTCCAGGAACTCATACCCGTCCATCACGGGCATATGCACGTCCAGGAGTATCAGCGAGATGCTGCGCCACGAACGGGCCAGTATGTCCAGCGCCACCTGGCCGTTCTCGGCCTCGATGACATTGTATTCATCGGAGATCATGAACGCCAGCATATCCCGGTTTATCTCGTTGTCCTCCACTATGAGGATCTGCTTTTTAGTCAATGGCATAGCTGACACCCCCCCCCCGAAAATTTTTCATACATGCTGTCGCCTCCTCTGGCCGAGTCCATCGTTTTGTGCGCAAGCGGCTCCTCCCTGCGTTCGCAGGCCGGTATCGCAGCCCTGGTCGGGCGGGGTCCCCCGGCCTTCACGGCAGCCCCATGGCCCGTCGCCATATGCCCTTCATGGAGCGCGCCGGGCGTCATTCGGCAAAGTACTCCCGCAGCGTCGCTATGGTCAGCGCGTAGTCGTCCATCATTATCTCCGCCAGGGGCGCTATCTCGTCGTTGGCCTCGCGCGCCCTGAGCGCTTCCGTCAGCGCGCTGGACGACCTCTCCAGCGCGCCCAGGCTCAGGTTCGCGCATACGCCCTTGAGCGTGTGGGCCTCGCGGA
>JBJEUC010000089.1:0-5172 GCA_051883635.1 Candidatus Fimadaptatus sp. | reverse complement strand
TCAGCGGAAACTGTGTAGGGGTGGCAGTGGCGGGGGAGCTTGCTCCCCCGCCACCGTTATTCGAAGTGTAATACTGTCGAGGCGGCCTCGGAGCCCAGCGTCGGGATGTCCTCGGCCACGTTTGCAAAGGTGGGCACGGCCAGCGTCTGTGCGCCGGGGTCGTAGTTTTCGCCCTCCACCTGCACCTGGACGCTCTTTATGCCCTTGAACTGGGTACAGGTCAGCACCAGCGCCTTGAGCGCGGCGCGCCCGCCGTCCGACTTTTCGGCGATGGTTATGAACTCGCGCGTGAAGTTGACCGTGGCCACGCCGTCCTTCACCGTCACGCCGATAAGCCCGCAGCCCTCGGGCAGCGCGGAGGAGAGCGAAGCGTCGCCGGTGCCCCGGGCCAGCTCCAGCACCGCCGTGTTGATGTCGCTGTCGCCGTAGACCATGCGCGTGACCGGCACCATCAGCCGCTCGCTGGCGTCGGGGAAGTACAGCGTCACCTGCCCGGCGCTAAAGGTCTCCGAGACGGAGGGCAGGCTCTCCACGTTTATCGCGCCCGGCTCGATGGGTTCGGACACGTCGGTGCCGTGCCTGAGTTTCTCCAGCCTCTGCCCGCCCACGAGCAGCTCGACCTGTTTGACCGTATTGAACTCGCCCAGCGCCGCGACCACGCCCGCGACCATGCAGCTTTCGGCCTCCGCGTCGGGCAGGGCGTTGGCCTCCTTGCCCAGGTCGACGCGCGCCAGCCCCTCGGGGCTTATGTCCAGGTCGATGGAGCAGTTCTCGGGCAGCAGGGTATTAAGACCCATGCGGGCGGCCTCGCGGTCGTTCACCTCGCTCTTCACCATCAGCGACAGCGTCGCGCGCGCGATGCCGTCCTGCTCGGGAATCCTGCGCATCACGGGCACTATGTGGCCGTTGCCGTCGCCGTAATAGACCACGGTGGAGACCGTGTTCTTCTGCTCCTGCACCGTGGCGGCCGTCTCGCTGGTCGCCTCGGCCGGAGGCGTGTCCCGGCCCCCGCCAAAGAGCCCTATCATCAGCGCCGCCACAGCCAGCGCGGCCAGCAGTATGCCCGTGAGCCGCACTCCGTTTTGTCTCGTCAAAGTCATATTCCTTCCTCCCTCGGCAGCGAAATACCTGCGCCTGTCAAATGGTATGCGGGTGCATGCCGCATGTATTACTCCGCGCGCGCTGCTTGTAACGCTGCGGCTTATCGTGTATAATGTATGCGGCGTTTGATGCGCGCACGATACGCGCTTTTTTGCTTTATTACAGAGTTAAGGAGAATACTGCCATGCCCATGGATGGACTTACGCTCTCGTTCGTAAAGGACGAGCTTGCCCGGACGCTCATAGGCGGGCGCGTGGACAAGATAACCCAGCCCGAGCGCGACGAGATAATGATTGCGCTGCGCTCGCTGGGCAAGAACCGCTCGCTGCTGATATCCATCAACCCCAACTGCGCGCGCATACACCTGACCAATGACCGGCGCGTAAGCCCGCTGGAGCCCTCGAACTTCTGCATGCTGATGCGCAAGCACCTGCAGGGCGGCAAGCTCACCGACGTGCGCCAGATAGGCGGCGACCGCATACTGGAGATCGACGTGGAGAACCGCGACGAGCTGGGCGACATGCGCGTGCGCACGCTGATACTGGAGATAATGGGCCGCCATTCCAACCTGATGCTGGTCAACTGGAACGGCCGCATAATCGACTCGCTGCGCCACGTGACCGACGACATCAGCCGCGTACGCGAGGTGCTGCCCGGGCTCGACTACCAGCGGCCCCCGGCTCAGGACAAGCTCAGCCCCGAGGCGCTCACCGAGGAGGCGCTTTCCGCGCTGCTTGCGCGCAATCCGGGCCGGCTCGCCAAGGCCTACGCCGCCACGATATCGGGCGTATCCATACAGGCCGCGCGCGAGATGACCTACCGCCTGCTGGGCGACGAGGACGCGCACATGACCCAGACCACGCCCGACATCGCCGCGGAGTTTGCCGTGCGCTACCTGCGCGACATGCGCGCCTGGACGCGCCCCACGATAGTGTTCGACGCGGAGGGCGCGCCGCTGGACTTCATGGCCTTCCCCTACGAATGCCGCGCGGGGCTCAGGAGCGCAAGCTACGAGAGCATGGGCGACATGATGGACGCCTTCTTCATGCAGCGCGACCTGGTCGAGCGCATGGCGCAGAAGTCGTCCGCGCTGAGCCGCGTGCTGCACTCCAACATAGAGCGCTGCGAGAAGAAGCTGGGCCTGCAGCTGGACGCGCTGCGCGAGGGCGAATGCTCCGAGGATCACCGCATAAAGGGCGAGCTGCTGATGGCGCAGCTGGGCGCGGTGCCCAGGGGCGCGGCCAGCGTGCAGCTGGACAACTACTACGCCGAGGACGGCGCGCCCCTCACCGTGGAGCTGGACGTAAAGCTCTCCCCCGCCGCCAACGCCCAGCGCTACTTCAAGCTCTACCAGAAGGCCAAGTCCGCCCAGCATCAGGCCGCCGAGCAGGCCGAAAAGACCCGGCAGGAGCTGTACTACCTGGAGGGCCAGCTGGACAACCTGCAAAAGTGCACCGACGAATCCGAGCTGGGCGAGGTGCGCGAGGAGCTGGTGCGCGAGGGCTATCTGCGCGCCAACCACAACCGCCGCACGCTCAAGAAGCTGCCGCCCTCCGCGCCCTATCACTTCATAGCGCCCGACGGCACCGACATACTCATAGGCAAGAACAACGTACAGAACGACCAGCTCACGCGCACGGCCGAGCCCTCCGACACCTGGCTGCACGTAAAGGACATGCCCGGCTCCCACGTGATAGTCTGCGCGCGGCAGCCCGCGCCCGACACGCTCCGGCTGGCGGCGCAGCTGGCCGCCTACTTCTCCAAGGGCAAGAACTCGTCCCAGGTGCCGGTGGACTACACGCTGCGCAAATACGTCAAAAAGCCCTCCGGCGCCAAGCCCGGCTTTGTGATATACACGCACCAGTCCACGCTCTACGTCACGCCCGACGAGGAGACCGTCAAGGGCGTGCGCCGGGCCGACCATCAGTAAGGAGGCCGCATGGAAGCCGACGCAATGGCGCGGGCGGTAAATACGCTCGCGGACTTTCTGGGAATGCGCGACATGGAGGAGCTCACGCCCTCCGCGCTGCTGGGCTGTGTCGGGCGGCCCCAGGACGACGTGATGGTGCTGTTCGGCGGCAGCATACTCGCCGGGGGCGACGTGCTGGCCCGGGCCATGCGCACGGGCGTCGCGCGCCGGTACGCGATAGTGGGCGGCGAGGGCCACACCACCCCGGCGCTGCGCGAGCGGGTGCATGCGCTCTATCCCGACTTCGACACCCATGGTCTGCCCGAGGCGCAGGTGTTCGCCGGGTACCTCAGCCGCCGCTACGGCCTTGCGCCCGACCTCACGGAGTGCCGCTCCACCAACTGCGGCAACAACATCACCAACCTGCTGGCCCTGCTCCGCGCGGAGGGCATCGCGCACGACTGCGTGATACTCACACAGGACGCCTCGATGCAGCGGCGCATGGACGCCGGACTGCGCCTGCACGCGCCGGGCACGCTCATAGTCAACTATGCCGCCTATCGCGCGCGCGTGACCGCCTCGTGCGGCGCGCTGGCCTACGAGGACGACATCGCGGGCATGTGGCCCCTGGAGCGCTACGTGGAGCTGCTGATGAGCGAGATACCGCGCCTGCGCGACGACGCGCAGGGCTACGGCCCGCACGGCAGGGGCTTCATCGCCCACGTGGACGTGCCCGCCGCCGTCGGGGAGGCGTTCGACGCGCTCCGCGCCGCCGGGGCGGCCCGGCTGCGCGCGGGCGATCCGCGCTATGCGGGGTAGGCATCGTGAGCTGAATGGGCGGCGGGGCGATGGGCTTATCTGCTCGTGTGCCCGTTATACTCGCGGGTGGATGTCGCTTGCACGCTTGCGGCGGATACTGGGGCGGCTGGAATGCACTCATCCGTATTCCAGCTAGTCAGGATATGTTGGGCAAACCGCGCCACGTGCATTAAGGCGACGCGGCTCGGGCGCGCAGCAGTGTCGGAATAGCTTGTGCAGGTTGCCGTATCTGCGAATGATGTGAAGGTGGGGCTGCCTGAAAAGTCTGTTCGTCTGAGCGAAGGGCGATTGCGCACTTGTGGCGAATACTGGCGCGGCGGCGTGGAACACGCTTCTCTGCGCGCCAGCTTGACGGCATACTCTGGGCAAGCTATGCGCCGCACATGTAGGCCGTGCTGCCCGGGCTTGCAACTGCGACAGTATAGCCTGTGCCGCCAGCGCACATGCGTCGGATACCGGCGCGGCAGCGTGGAACACGCTCCCCTGCCCGCCAGCCTGCCGCAATGTTTGGACAAGCCGCTCCATGCCCAACGCATCGCGGCATTTCACAATGATGGACCTGTATCAGGGCCGCACGGCGGCCGGGAGGACACAAGTCATGGACATACGCATACTGGAGCTGATAGAGGGCGCAAAGCGCGCCCGGGGGCTGACCGTTATCATAGACGTTTTCCGGGCGTTCTCGCTGGAATGCTATCTGTTCGCGCGCGGCGCGCGCAGCATACTGCCCGTGGGCGACATGAGCGAGGCCTACGCGCTCAAGCGCGAGGACCCGAGCCGCGTGCTGATAGGCGAGCGCCACGGCCAGCGCTGCGAGGGCTGCGACTTCGGCAATTCGCCCTCGCAGACAGCGGGGTTCGACTTTTCCGGGCGCACGGTGGTGCACACCACCAGCGCCGGCACCCAGGGCATAGCCAACGCGCTGAACGCCGACGAGATAATCACCGGCAGTCTGGTCAACGCGCGCGCGATAGCCGCCTATATACGCGCCCGCGCGCCGCGCGAGGTGTCGCTGGTGGCCATGGGCACCGAGGGCATGCGCTCCGCGGACGAGGACGTGCTCTGCGCCGAGTACATACGCAGCCTGCTCACCGGCGCGCCGCTGGACATAGACGCGCGCGCTGCGGCGCTGCGCACGGGCGCGGGGCGCAAGTTCTTCAACGCCGACACACAGGAGATATTCCCGGAGGCCGACTTCGCCATGTGCGTGGACGTGGACCGCTTCCCCTTCGTGGTGCGCATAGAGCGCGGCGCGGACGGGCGCGCCGTAGCCCGCCGCGTGGACGTGGACGGAGCCGCGCTGTGATCGCGCTGCGTCCGGCCGCGCCCGGAGATCTGGAGCT
>JBJEUC010000088.1:0-5181 GCA_051883635.1 Candidatus Fimadaptatus sp. | reverse complement strand
ACAATACCGAGAAGGTGCTGCTGGCCTTTCAGCGCAACCGCATCGCGCTGAGGCACTTCGCGCCCTCCAACGGCTATGGCTACGACGACATCGGCCGCGACACGCTGGACAGGCTCTATGCCGACATAATGGGCGCGGAGGACGCGCTGGTGCGCCCGCAGATAGCCTCGGGCACGCACGCGCTGGCGCTGTGCCTGCAGGGGCTCACGCGGCCGGGCGGCAAGCTGCTGGCGGCCTCCGGGCGGCCCTACGACACGCTGGAGGAGGTCATAGGCCTTGCGGGCAAGCCGGGAACCGGCTCTCTCCGGGATTACGGCATAGGCTACGACGAGGCGGAGCTGACGCCCGACGGCCACATCGACCTGCCGGCCGTGCTGCAAAGGCTCAGCGACGACGTGCAGGTGGTGGCGCTGCAGCGCTCGCGCGGCTATGCGTGGCGGCCCTGCCTGTCGGTGGACGAGATAGGCGAGGCGGCCCGCGCGATACACGCAAAGCGCCCCGACGTGTGCGTGATGGTCGACAACTGCTACGGCGAGTTCACACGCCGTCAGGAGCCCACCGAGTTGGGCGCGGACGTGATAGCGGGCTCGCTCATAAAGAACCCGGGCGGCGGCATAGCGCCCACGGGCGGCTACATCGCGGGCCGAAGGAAGTATGTGGAGATGATAGCCTACCGCCTCACCTCGCCCGGCATAGGGCGCGAGGTGGGCTCGTACTTCGCCAGCTATCAGCCCTTCTATCAGGGCCTGTTCCTGGCGCCGCACGTGACCATGCAGGCGGTCAAGACCTCCGCGCTGGCCGCGCGGGTGTTCGGCAGGCTGGGCTACGACGTCAATCCCGCATTCGACGCGCCGCGCGAGGACATAATCCAGGCCATACGCTTTGGCGAGGCCGACAAGCTAATCAAGTTCGTGCAGGCCATACAGCTGGCCTCGCCCGTGGACTCCGAAGCGCTGCCCGAGCCCTGGGATATGCCCGGCTATCAGGACCAGGTGATAATGGCGGCGGGCACGTTCGTGGGCGGCTCCTCGATAGAGCTGTCGGCGGATTCGCCGATAAGGCCGCCGTACATCGCCTACATGCAGGGCTCGCTCACATACGCGCACGGCAGGCTGGGCATAATGTGCGCGCTGGAGCGGCTGGGCGGCGTGAAGTGATGATGCAGGACGCCGCACCGCAAAATTCATTTTGAACCCGAACGGCTGTCAGCTGCGCCGCAATGTTAAGCGCCCGCGGTTGACAGCCGGGCGTTTTATGCGCTACAATAGCAAATGGGTAAAGCTGCCGGCGGGAGGGCGCGGGATGCGCGCCCCGGGCGGCTGTATGCGAAGGAACGGGCGCGCCGGGCCGTGCGGGCCGGGTGCGCGTATGCGGAAGGGACAATGCGGGCTTTGCGTGAGGAGGGCGTGCAATGGATATGGACAGCGTGCTCAGGGGCTTTGTTGACAGCGGTAAGGCGGCCGGCGTATCGGCGCTGATATGCGATCGGGGCCGGGAGAGCTACTTTGGCTGCTATGGCGCGGCCGACATGGCCAGCGGCCGCGCGTTTGAGCGGGACACGCTCTGCTGCGTGTACTCCATGACCAAGGTGGTCACATCGGCGGCGCTTCTGACCCTGGTGGACGCGGGCAGGGTGGGCCTGGATCAGCCCATAAGCGATATCTGCCCCGAGTATGCCCACATGCGCCGGGTGCGGCGCGTGCCCCGGAGCGACGCGGTGGAGATAGTGGAGGCCCAAACGCCGCTCACGTTCCGCCACCTGCTCACCATGACCTCGGGCATGCTCTACTCGGGCGACGACGCCACGCCCGAGGAGCGCGCGGTGCATGCGCACATGGAGGAGCTGACCGCGCGTATGCGGCGCGGCGAGGAGCCGGGCGGCACGCCCTATACCGCGGCCCGGCTGGCCCGCGAGATGGCGGAGCTGCCGCTGGCGTTCGAGCCGGGCACGCAGTGGCATTACGGCGTATCGCTGGACGTGGTGGGCGGCCTTATCGAGATAGTCACGGGCATGTCGCTGGAACGATACATGAAAGCCGCCATTTTTGACAAACTGGGAATGCGCGACACCTACTTCAGCGTGCCAGAGAGCGAGCGGGGCCGCATGGCGAGCATATACACGCTCTCCGGCGGAGCGCTTGCGCCCTGGAGGAGCCAGGGCGGCATGCCCTTTGTGAACGCGCGCGCGCTCTGCGCGGGCGGCGCGGGGCTGGTCATGACGATAGACGACTACGCGCGCTTTGCCAACATGCTGGCCCTGGGCGGCGAGCTGGACGGCGTGCGCGTGCTCAGCCAGGAGAGCGTGCGCCTGATGCGCAGCGACATGCTGGCGGACGCGATAAAGCCCTCGTTCAACTGGATAGAGGAGCGGGGCTATACCTACGGCCTGGCCGTGCGCGTGATGCGCGAGCCCTCGCGCTCCAGCTACCGGGAGCAGCCCGGCGCGTTCGGCTGGAACGGCATGGCCGGCACGTCGGTGCGCATTTACCCCGATGAGGGGCGCACGGCGCTGTTCTTCATACAGCTGGTCCCGGCGATGCACGCCAACTACCTGCCCGCGTTCGTGCAGGCGGCAAACGGCGTCGCGCGGCCGTAGACGATTCGGAGGAATGACATGGCAGGACATTACAACGCAGGCGATCTGCAGGTGCTGGAGGGTCTGGACGCGGTAAGGATGCGCCCGGGCATGTACATAGGCTCCACCGGCTCGCGCGGATTGCACCACATGCTGTGGGAAATAGTCGACAACGCGATAGACGAGGCGGCCAACGGCTTCGCCGCGAACGTGGACGTGACGCTCAACAAGGACGGCTCGGCCGAGGTGACGGACGACGGCCGCGGCGTGCCGGTGGACATACATCCAACGCTGGGTATCTCGGGCGTGGAGGTGGTGTATACCGTGCTGCACGCCGGCGGCAAGTTCAACCACGATAACTACAAGTACTCGGGCGGCCTGCACGGCGTGGGCGCGTCGGTGGTCAACGCGCTGAGCGAGTGGATGACGGTGGACGTGTACAAGGACTATCAGCACTACCGCCAGCGCTTCTCGAGCGTGTTCGACGAAAAGCAGAACAAGATAGTATCGGGGCGGCCCGAGGGCCCGCTGGAATGCCTGGGCGCGACGCGCAAGCACGGTACCGTGGTGCGTTTTTTGCCCGACAAGCGCGTGTTCGACGAGACGCGCTTCAACGCCGACAACATAGCGCGGCGTCTGCACGAGCTGGCGTTCCTCAACAAGGGCATACACTTCCGCTTCCACGACCTCAGGCAGAGCCCCGCGCGCGAGGAGGACTTCTGCTTCGAGGGCGGACTGAGCGACTTTGTGCGCTACATAAACGCCGACCGCACGCCGCTCAACGAGGAGCCGATACTGCTGGAGGGCGAGCGCGACAACACGCTGATACGCGTGGCGCTGCAATACACCGACGCCGACACCGAGGGCGTGTTCTCCTTCGTGAACAACATACCCACCGGCGAGGGAGGCACGCATGAGACGGGCTTCAAGACCGCGCTCACGCGCGTGTTCAACGACTACGCCCGCCGCATAGGCGCGCTCAAGGATAAGGACTCGAACCTGACCGGCGAGGACCTGCGCGAGGGCCTCACGGCCGTGCTGGCGGTGGGCGTGAGCAATCCCCAGTTCGAGGGCCAGACCAAGGGCCGCCTGGGCAACACCGAGGTGCGCCCGATAGTCGAGGGCTTCGTGAGCGAGCAGCTGAGCATATACCTGGACGACCTCAAGCACCAGGACGCGGCGCAGGCGATAATCGCCAAGGCCATGCAGGCGGCCCGCGTGCGCGAGGCCGTGCGCAAGGCGCGCGACGTGGCCCGCAAGCGCAACGAGCTGGAGGCCGCGCCGCTGGTGGGCAAGCTGAGCGCCTGCACCGGGCGCGACTACAAGCGCAACGAGCTGTTCATAGTGGAGGGCGATTCGGCCGGAGGCTCGGCCAAGCAGGGCCGCGACCGGCGCTTTCAGGCCATACTGCCGCTCAGGGGCAAGCCGCTCAACGTGGAAAAGAAGCGGCTCTCCCAGGTGCTGGAGAACGAGGAGTTCCGCTCGATGATAACCGCGCTGGCAACCGGCATAGGCGAGGAGTTCACGCTGAGCACGCTCAAGTACAACCGCGTGATAATACTGGCCGACGCCGACCAGGACGGCGCGCACATACGCGCGATACTGCTCACCTTCTTCTACCGCTACATGCGCGAGCTGATAACCGACGGCCATGTGTACATAGGCATGCCGCCGCTCTACAAGGCCTCCAAGGGCGACAGAGTCGTCTACTGCTACGACGACCGGGAGCTGGCCGCCGCGATAAAGAAGCTGGGCAAGGGCTATTCGCTGCAGCGCTACAAGGGACTGGGCGAGATGAACCCCGAGCAGCTGTGGGAGACGACCATGAACCCCGAGGGCCGCAAGCTCATGCAGGTGACGATAGAGGACGGCGCCGAGGCCGAGCGCATGGTGAGCGTACTGATGGGAGACAAGGTGGAGCCGCGCCGCGACTACATAGCCCAGTACGCCAACTTCAACCGCGAGGACAACTTCGAGGGCCGGGTAGAGAACGGCTGACGCGGCCGCTTATGAGGTGATCAAATGGCAAAGAAACCCTCGCTGCCGGACATGAGCAGCGAAACGATAATCCAGCAGCCGATGGAAGACGTGATGCACGACAGTATGCTGCCGTATTCCGAATACGTGATACTGGAGCGCGCGCTGCCCCGCGTGGAGGACGGCCTCAAGCCCGTGCAGCGCCGCATACTCTACACCATGATGGAGCTGGGCCTGAGCCCCGACAAGCCGCACCGCAAGTGCGCGCGCATAGTGGGCGACTGCCTGGGCAAGTATCACCCGCACGGCGATACCTCGGTGTACGACGCGCTGGCGCGCATGGCGCAGCCATTTGTGATGCGCGGCATGCTGGTGGACGGCCACGGCAACTTCGGCTCGATAGACGGCGACAGCCCCGCCGCCATGCGCTACACCGAGGCGCGCATGACCCCGCTGGCCATGGAGCTGCTGCGCGATATCGACAAGGAGACTGTGCCCTTCCGGCTCAACTTTGACGATTCGCTCAAGGAGCCCGACATGCTGCCCGGGCGCTTCCCCAACATGCTGGTCAACGGCGCGTCGGGCATAGCCGTGGGCCTGGCCACCAACATACCGCCGCACAACCTGCG
>JBJEUC010000087.1:0-5240 GCA_051883635.1 Candidatus Fimadaptatus sp. | reverse complement strand
TTCGGGCGCAGGCGAATCTGTGTAGGGGTGGCAGTGGCGGGGGAGCTTGCTCCCCACGCCACATTTATATCATCTCCCACTTGCGCAGCGAGTCTATCGTGAAGTCGCCCGCAAAGCTGATGCCCTGCGCCTCGCCCTTGGGGTAGTTGAGCATGGACAGCACCGGCGCGCCGTCGTTTACGAACACCTCCACCGAGCAGGTATCGACGAATATGTGCAGGCGCAGGCTGCGGCCGTCGCCCGGCACCACGGCGCGCGAGCAGGCGTCCGGCGCAGCCTGCCCCTCGGCGCCCAGGGTGTAGCCGCCCCGCGAGCGGTCGCAGGTAATTATGCGGCTGGCGGGGTCGTAGTGCAGCGAGAAGTACTCGTCGCCCGTGCGCATCAGCCGGAGCTCGACCTCGGCGTCGCCGTGGGGCGTGAGCTCGACTTCCAGCTCGTAATGCCTGCCCGCCAGCCCCTCAGCGGCGGTCTCGCCCTGCACGCGCAGGCCGCTCAGGCGGAACTCCTCGCCCCGCAGCGACTTCAGCTCTTCGAGCGGGCGCTGACACATGCGCCCGTCCCTGACGAACAGCTCGCGCGGCACCGAGTACATGCCGCACCAGTTGTGGCCCAGGTACTGCGTGGGCGCGTCGTGGCCCCACATGTGCATCCAGCCCAGCATCACGCGCCGCCCGTCGGGCGTGAGCACTGTCTCGGGCGCGTAGAACTCCGCGCCGTTGTCCACGGCCTCCATCGCCTCGGGCACCAGGCGGCCGCCCGTCTCCTGCCCCAGCAGGTACACCACCGGCTGGGTGCTGGGGAAGCGCAGCCCCTCACGCTCCATGCCTATGGCGCAGGTTATCATCGCCTTTTTGCCGTCCAGGTCAAAGTAGTCCGGGCATTCGGGCATCTCGCCTATGCCCTCCAGGAATATGCCCTCGCAGGTCCAGTTGACGAGGTCGGGGCTCGAAAAGCTCAGCTGCCGGCCGGCCTTCTCGCCGCGGTTGGCCACTATCGCGCGCCAGCCCGTTTCGGTGCGCAGGAGCTTGGGGTCGCGGAAGTCCACGGGCGAGCCGTCAGCGGGCAGGTGCGCCGCGCCTATCACCGGATTGCAGGGCCATTTGTCGAAGTGTACGCCGTCGGTGGTGGTGGCGATGCACTGCTCCTGCACGGTGCGGCCGGAGGCGTCCTTGTGCACGCCCGTGTACATGAGTATCAGCCTGTCGCCGTCGGGCACGGCCGTGCCCGAGAAGCAGCCCATATCGTCAAAGGGGCTGTCGGGCGCCAGCGCCGTGCCCACCCAGTCCCAGCCTATCAGATCCCGGCTGACCCAGTGGCCCCAGTGCATGGGCCCCCAGACCGGCTTGTAGGGATAGAACTGGCAGAACAGATGGTACTGCCCCTTCCAGTAGGAAAAGCCGTTGGGGTCGTTTATCCAGCCTATGGGAGGAACGCAGTGGTATATGGGAATAAACTGGCGGTTGACCAGGCTGCTGTTGGCGCTGATGAACCCGTCCGCCCGGGCGATGCTTTCTGACATATTGAGCGCTCCCTTCACCGGCGCGCGGCGCGCCGCTAATCTACAGGTATATATTAGGGCCGCGCGCTTTGGCTGTCAACCGGTTTTTTGCGCGCGGGGGCCTGCCATTTTTTTGCCATATTGCGTTATTAAACAGTTCCGGGTGTGTTCATCTTTCGTTCATACTATTTCTGAAAATCCCTGCTATACTATCAATCGTCAGGAGGTGCTGAACATGAAGCACATGGATGAAAGCAAAAAGAGCGGAATGCTCAACAAGGTACTTAGTCTTATAGCGGTAGCGACGGTATTCACTATGGTGGGCACGGGCATAGGCGCCACGGCGATGCGCACGGACGCGCTGGCCGAGGCCGAAGCCCCGGCGGTAGAGACGACCACCGCGGATTACAGCGCCAGCCCGGCGGTAGCGGTGTATGAGAAGTGCTCCGAATCGGTCGTGGGCGTTATCACTTACAGCGAGTCCTACTCCCGCAGCACCGGCAATGTGGAAAAGACCGAGGTCGGCGAGGGCTCGGGCATAGTGATATCCGACGACGGCTACATACTGACCAACAACCACGTCATCGCGGACGGCAATTACTACGAGGTGCTGCTGTCCAGCGGCGACAAGGTGGAGGCCGATCTGGTGGGCGCTGACTCCGGCACCGACATAGCCGTGCTGCACGTAGAGGGCCAGACGCTCAAGGCGATTGAGATAGGCACGTCCACCGACCTCAAGGTCGGCGAGACCGTGATAGCGATAGGCAACCCGGGCGGCAGCGTGCTGGCCAACACCGTGACCCAGGGCATAGTCTCCGCGCTGGAGCGCGATATGGATAATGCCTTTACCCGCGACGTAAAGACCATACAGCACGACGCGGCCATCAACCCCGGCAACTCGGGCGGTGCGCTGCTCAACACCCGCGGCCAGCTGGTAGGCATAAACACCCTTAAGTACACCGGCAGCTCCTATTCCTCTACCACCTACGAGGGCCTGGGCTTTGCGATACCGATAGATACCGCCATGCCGCTGGCCCAGCAGATAATCGAGTACGGCGAGGTGCGCCGCCCGGCCCTGGGCATCACCTGCGGTACCTTCTCCGGCCCGGACGAGCCGATAAGCAACTATCCGCCGGCGAGCGTCGTGATAAGCGACGTCACCAAGGGCGCGCCTGCCGAGGAAGCCGGCCTGATGCCGTTTGACTTCATAACCGAGGTGGACGGCACGCGCATCACCTCGCTCAACGACCTGACTGCCGTGCTGGACTCCCACGAGGAGGGCGATACCATATCGGTCAAGGTGCTGCGCTATGACAACACCAACGCGATAATCTCGCTGCTCAACTCGCTCAGCTACGGCAACACCTACGGTTCCTCCATCTACGGTTACAGCTTCGGCGGCGGGTACAGCTCCTCCACCAAGCTCACCTATCAGGAGCTCACCTTCGACGTGACGCTGAAGGTGATGGGCTCCTCTGAGATAGGCTCCACCGAGGACTAAGGCTGCTTCCGGGCCCGCCCGCGCGGGCCCATCGCTGAAACCATTCCGGAAAAGGGCATGCAGATGCCACCCTCCTTCATAAAATCGCGCCGCTTGCACTCCTGCGGGCGGCGCGGCTTTATGCCGCAAACCGCGCGTATAAAGCTGCGGCGCGATTGCGGAAGCCGCGAACGATGTTATGCAGATGCGGCCATTCCTCACGAATACGCGCCGCTTGCAATACTGCGGGCGGCGCGGCTTTATGCCGCAAACCGCGCGTATAAAGCTGCGGCGCGATTGCGGAAGCCGCGAACGATGTTATGCAGATGCGGCCATTCCTCACGAATACGCGCCGCTTGCACTCCTGCGGGTGGCGCGGCTTTATGCCCCTCGCGCGCGAACGGTCACGGCACTCTTTCGTGGGCCGCTGTCCCGCCGGGCGCTGGCTGTGCATGTCGTGGCAAAGGCCCTCTTGCGCGCTCGTTGAGCTGCACCCTGTCTTTTGCATATGTCTCATCGTTTATGGAAACCGCGCCGTTCGCACCCTGCGGGCGGCGCGGCTTTATGCCGACCCCGCGCGCGAATGGTCGCGGCGCTCTTGCGTAGGTGCCGCTGTCCCGCCGTGTCGTTGCCCATGCTTTCCCCCAACGCAGCCGCTCCTGCACCCACCAGCCCCGCAGCCCTTCATCGGCAACTGTGTGCATGTAATCCTCCCGAACTAGCCCGCTCCCCCGCTCCACCGTTCCCGCTCCCCCGCCCGCTTTCCCAATCCCATCCTGCCGATCCGCACCCCCGCCCGCACACGCGGGCTGTTTTACCGCATTGCCAAAGCGCCCGCTCCGTACTATAATGAACATATTGATATACCCCCGAATAATGTGCAAGGAAGGGTGGCTATGCAGGCTATCGATGCAAGGCTTGACCAGTGGCAGAGCGAGCTGCTCGATCTCACGCGCCGCAACCGCATGCTGAACTACCGCACGTCCAGCCCCTCCACGCTGAGCATACTGGAGCCGGGCTTTGACGAGCTGTACGCGCGCATGAGCGCGGAGGGCGCGGCGCTGTCCTTCAAGCGCCCGCTCGACCGCGCGACCGACGCGCGCGTGTACTCGGTGCTGGCGCTGATGGAATCGCTGGGAGAGCCCCTGAACGTGGAGGTGGGCGACATCCGCACGGCCGGTACGCTGCTGGAGCGGCAGCGCGTGCTCGCAAACCTGAGGCAGAAGGCGCGCCTGGCCATGGAGGAGCAGGGCGCGGGCATACTCTACCTCTCGTTCGGCCTGCTCAACTGGCGCGACGGCGAGGGGGCGCAGAGCGTAATGCGCCTGGCCCCGCTGGTGCTCATGCCCGTGGCCATTACGCAGGCCTCCGTGGGCGCGCCGCTCATGCTGGAGCGCCGCGACGAGGAGGTAATGCTCAACCCCACGCTCGACTACATGCTGCGCACCACCTACGGCCTGGAGCTGCCGCCCTTTGACGGCGAGGCGGCTCTGGAGGAGTACATGCATCGCGTGGAGGACGCCGTCGCCGCCCGGGGCTGGCGCGTGCAGCGCGAGGCCAGCCTGGGGCTGCTCTCGTTCCTGAAGCTGAGCATGTATCAGGACATGGAGCGCAACCGCGAGCAGATGCGCAGCCACCCCATAATACGCGCGCTGGCCGGCGATACGGCCGAGCTTGCGCCCTTCAGCGCGGTGGAGCCGGGCTTTCACGACGCGCAGGAGCCGCGCGACTGCTTCCAGGTGGTGGGCGCGGACTCCAGCCAGCAGGACGCCATTGAGCTGAGCCGCCGCGGCGTCAGCTTCATAATGCAGGGCCCGCCCGGCACAGGCAAGAGCCAGACCATAACCAACATAATCTCCCAGGCCCTGGCGGACGGCCGCCGCGTGCTGTTCGTGGCCGAGAAGATGGTCGCGCTGCAGGTGGTCTACCGCAAGCTGCAGGACGCGGGCCTGAGCGACTTCTGCCTGCCGATACACAGCCACAAGGCCAACAAGCGCGACGTGCTGCGCGAGCTGGGCCGCATGCTGGAGCTGGACCAGCGCCAGGTCAGGAGCGAGGCGCTCTCGCAGCTGGACCAGCTGATGAAGCTGCGCAGCGAGCTGGGCGACTACGCGCGGGAGCTGCACGCCCCCGTGGAGCCGCTGGGCGTAAGCCCCTACGAGGCGCTGGGCGAGCTGGCCGGGCTGTGCGGCTGCGCGGACGCGGCGTTCGACCTGCCCGATGCGGCGGCGCTCACCCGCGCGGAGCTGGACGCGCGCGCAG
>JBJEUC010000086.1:0-22120 GCA_051883635.1 Candidatus Fimadaptatus sp. | reverse complement strand
GATTCTCCTATTACCCCTTGAAACGCCGCCGCTCCGCTGAGGGGATGGAGGCGGCAGGGCGGCGCATTCTGGCGCGGCGCTCTGCCGCAGGGGCAAAGGATGGGTGTGTTGCTCTGCGTTCTGTCGTTGCCTTGCGGGTTTCGCGGCGCTGAACGCCGCCCCGCCCCCTGCAAACCATCATCAAAAAAGAAGCAACTCAAAACCCTCACCGAAAGTCGGCAAGAAAGCATAGCCGCTTACCACTTCAACCCCCAAAACGCCGCATCGCCCCGAACGCCTGCTGCGCGTCCGGGGCGATGTATTCCCATTCGGGGCGATGCTCATAAAAGACTTGCGACCAGGCATGCGCACGCTACTTGCGCGGCGCGCTGCCGTCGCCGTCCTGCGGCTCGGCCTTTTGCTGCTCGATCTCGTCCTCGAGCTTGCGGCGCTTGACTATCGATTGCCATAGCCAGGCGACGAAGCACAGCAGCATGAAGCCCAGGGTGATGTAGAGTACAACTTCGTTGGCCTTCATGGCGGTCTCCTTTCGTATCGTGATGCCGGGCCTATCCGGCGCGGCCTATGCCCTGCAGCGTCTCGCTCAGCCAGGCGCTCCAGTCGCCGCTGCCGTCCCGGCTCAGCGCGGCCAGCAGGTCCTCACGCGTGGCCATGCCGTATGCGCACTCGCGCGCGAAGTCGCTCAGCACGTCCGGCAGCCGGCCCTCCAGCGCTTCGCCCAGCAGCTCCAGCACCGCCGCCCCTCGATAGCGCAGCACGTTGTCGTAATCGCTCTGCGCGGTGAAGGCGGCGCTCCCGGTCTCCACGTTCAGCCCGCCCGGCAGGGTCATGCTCACGGCGGAGTCGATGACCTCGCGCAGGGCGGTATAGCTGCGCGGCGCGGCCGTCTTAAGGCAGTCAAGCGCGCTGAACTGGGCCAGCGCCTCGCTCAGCCAGGGCTCCTCGACCGGGTCGCAGCCCACTATGCCGCCCCACCACTGGCGGGCGATGAGATAGGCCAGCTGCGCGTCGAAGTCCGGCGCGCTTTCGTCCATGAGTATCAGCCCGGTCGCGCTCCGGTCGGGCCCATCGTAATCGCCCAGAACTATCTCCAGCGCGGGGTAGGGGTAGGGCAGCAGGTCGTCCATGCATTCCATGAGCGCCGCCGCCGTGTCCAGCGCCTGCCGCGCGCGCAGCCGGTCGCGACCGTATATGCGCAGATGCGCGCCGTTGACCTCGCGCTCATATACGCAGCCGCCCCGGCGCATGACTATGCTCACCTCGCGCGCGTCGCGGGCCTCTATGCGCCAGGTCGTCCAGCCGTCCGCCGATTCCTGCGCGGCGGCGGAGCCTGTCGCGGCTATGTCGAAGCCGCTCGGCGCGTGCAGCGTGATGCTGTAATCGCCCACGGGCGCGCACAGGTACTGGCCCACATAGGCGGGCGCGTAGGCCCTCCACTCGCTGCCGTCCAACTGCGCAAGGCAGGGGTAAAAGCCGCTCATGCGCCATTCGCCGTCGTCGAAGCCGTCCGCACCGGCAAATTCGGGCAGGACGGCGTGGTATTCCATGCCCACGCTCACCCGCTGGCCGGGCGCGATCTCGGCAAGCACCGTGAGTATCGCCTCGGACGTGCCCGATACGCCCCATTCCACGCTGCGGCCGTCCAGGGTGATCGAGGTGAACTCGATGCCGCCCGGCGCGTAGGCCTCGGGAAAGGCCGCGTCAAAGGCGTCTGCGTCCAGGGGCGCGGTCACGGCGCGGCGATAGGCGTTGAGCGGCAGGCAGAACACCAGCCGGTCCAGCGGCTCAGCGCCGTTCTGGAACGTCACGGTCTGCCGCACGTGGAGCGCGCCCTCGGCGTAATAGGGCGTTATTTCCATTTCATATGCAGTATCGCCGGGGTGCGCGTCGACCGGGGCGGGCGCGTCGCTCTTGCCGGAATGCGCAAACACATACGCGGCAAAGGCGATGAGCGCGCCCGCGACCGCCAGCAGCAGCACGATGAGCGCTGCCAGGCGCTTCTTACTTCCAATTCGCTTCATCCGCCACCTCCATGGGATAAGTATAACTCATATGCGCGGCGTTTTGAGGGCCGCAGGGCGGATGAAGGTTGAGTTTTCGCGTGCTTTGCGTAAAACGCGGGCGGCTCACAGCTTGCGCGGAGCCAGACCCACCTTGCGGTACACCTTGTCCAGCGTGCGCTGGGCGATGCGGGAGGCGCGCTCGGCGCTGGTGGAGAGCACCTTCTCCAGGTACGCCTTGTCGGCCATGATGCGCTTGAACTCGGCCTGCAGCGGGCTGAGGGTGTCGATTATCACGTCGGCCACGCCGTTTTTCAGCTCGCCGTAGCCCAGCCCCGCGAAGTCCTTTTCGGCCTGCTGCACGTCCACGCCCCTGAGCGCGGAGTATATAGTCAGCAGGTTGGCCACGCCCGGCTGGTTGTCGGGGTCGTAGCGTATCTGGCCCAGCGAGTCGGTCACGGCGCGGCGCAGCTTGCGGCGGATGACGTCGGGCTCGTCCAGTATGGCGATGTAGGTGTCCTCGGGGTCGGACTTGCTCATCTTGCTGGTGGGGTCCTGCAGGCTCATGACCTTGGCGCCGACCTTGGGTATGTAGCCGTCGGGCACGACGAAGGTGGGGGAGTAGAGGTTGTTGAAGCGTATGGCGATATCGCGCGCCAGCTCCAGATGCTGCTTCTGGTCGACGCCCACCGGCACGAGGTCGGCCTGGTAGAGCAGTATGTCGGCCGCCATCAGTACGGGGTAGTCGAACAGGCCCGCGTTTATGTTGTCGGCGTGCTTGGCCGACTTGTCCTTGAACTGGGTCATGCGGTTCAGCTCGCCCATGTAGGTAAAGCAGTTGAGCACCCACGCCAGCTGGGTGTGCTGTGGCACATGGCTCTGGCAGTAGATGAGGCTCTTTTCCGGGTCGAGCCCGCTGGCCAGCAGTATGGACGCGACCTCGAGGCAGCGGCGGCGCAGCTGGGCGGGATCCTGGCGCACGGTTATCGCGTGCAGGTCCACCACGCTGTACAGGCAGTCGTAATCGTCCTCGAGCAGCTTCCAGTTGCGCAGCGCGCCTATGTAGTTGCCCAGAGTGAGATTGCCCGAAGGCTGTATGCCGCTGAAGATTACCTTGCGCCTGGCCTGAGTGTTTTCCATGATAAGTCATCCTCCAAAAAGTGCAAAAATAAACGACCTGCCCACGCAAAGGGACAGATCAACTGCGGTGCCACCCTTAATTGGCGCAAACGCGCCCACTTACCGGGGGAAAGCTCCCCCGCCTGTATAACGGCAGGCAACCGTTTTGCCCTACTCGCGCGCCTGCGCTTTGGGGCAAACCCTCGGGAGTCCACGCGCGCCGCGCCCACCGCCGGCCTTGCACTTTCGCCGGCTCGCTTGGGATGGGCCTGTGCGATGCGCTCTTTCCTTCACAGGTTTGATATACCGATGCATAGATTATACGCCTTCCGCCGAAATTTTGCAATACGCCCGCAGGCGGGACACGGCCCTTTTACACCGTGTTTACATAGCCGGCGTATAATCGGTATGCGGGCCGTGCGCCCGACTATTGCAGGGCAAGGAGCAGGGCATTGAAGAGATTGTTTGCGCTTATATCGGCGCTCGTGCTTGCGGTGCTGCCGCTGTGCGCGCGCGCGGAGACCGGCGACGCGCGCAGGGTGTACGCCTCCACCGCGCCCGCGTTCGCGCTTGCCGAGGGCCTGCTGCGGGGCTGCGGGCAGTTCGAGGTGAGGCAGCTCATGCAGCCGCAGCTGGACTGCGTGCGGCTCTATGAGCTGTCGGACTGGGATGTCGTGCAGCTGAGCGGGGCGGAGCTGTGCGTGGTGTGGGGCGAGGGGCTGGAGAGCTTTACCGGCACGCTCACCAGCGCTGAGAGCGGCCCGGCGGTCATAACGCTGGCCGACGCGGGCGAGGACTTCGGCGCGCTGGCGGAGGAGCTGGAGGACTACGACTACTACGGCCACTTTTCGGGCGCGGACCCGCACTCGTACCTGAGCCTTGCGCGCATTGACGCAGCGCTGGACGCGCTGTATGAGTCGCTTGCGCTGCTGTACCCCGAGCTGGCGGAGACTCTCGCGGTCAATCACGCGCGCATGGACGGGCAGATAGCCGAGGCGCAGGCGGCGCTGAGCGCGCTGGACGCGGGCGAGGGCGCGGTGGCGCTGCTGGTCGAGGGCGTGCCCTATCTGGCGCAGGAGCTGGGGCTGAGCTGGCAGTATGTCTACCCGCGCGAGCCCGCGTCGGCGGTCGAGGGCGCGGACTGGGACGAGCTGCTTGAGCGGCTGAGCGCCTCGGGAGCCGCGGCGGTCGCGCTGGAGCGGCAGGCCCCGGCGGCGCTGACGGACGGACTGCGCGGCGCGGGCTGGGAGGTCAGGCAGGTAACGCTGCCCGCGCTCATGGACGCGCCGACGCTGGAGGAATACCTGAGCGCGCAGCTTGGCTGCGCGCGCACGCTGGCGGGAGCAGAGTGACCGGCGATAAGCGGCAGGACGATGCGGGGAGGACGCGCATGATAAAAGCGGTGATATTCGACATGTACGAAACGCTGATAACACTGTACGGCACCCCGACGTACTTTGGCGCGCAGATGGCGCAGGACGCGGGCATCGAGGAGGCGCGCTTCAGGGCGACGTGGGACGCGGCGGAGACGGACAGGAGTACCGGCAGGCTCACGCTGGAGGAGATACTGGAGCGCATACTCCGCGAGAACGGCCGCTATTCAGTGGGCAGGCTGGAGCGCATGGTGGCAAAGCGGGTGCGGTATAAAGAAGAAGCATTTGAACACATGCACGGCGGTATCATCCCCCTCATGGAGGCGCTCAGGGCGCGGGGCATGCGCATCGGCCTGATAAGCAACTGCTTTTCGGAGGAGTCGTCGGTCATCCGGCGGAGCGTGCTGTACCCGTACTTCGACGCGGTGTGCCTGTCCTTCGACGAGGGCATGAAGAAGCCTGACCCGGCCATCTTCCGGCGCTGCCTGCAAAGGCTGGACGTGCAGCCCGGCGAGTGCCTGTACGTGGGCGACGGCGGCAGCGGCGAGCTGGAGGCGGCCCGCCAGCTCGGCATGCGGTCCGTGCAGGCGGTGTGGTACCTGAAGGAGGGCACGCACCAGCCCTGCGGCCGCAAGGCGGAGTTCATGCAGCTCGAAACGCCGATGGACGTGCTGACGGTGCTGGGCTGAGGCGGGGGAGGGGCCCGGCGCTCCGGCAATGGCCGTGCGCGCTGTTCATGTTGGACTGCCCCGCCGATTCCGCGGTTGGCATGTCACCGGCCATACAGGCCGGGTACGCTTGAGTGATGTGGGCGAGCGGCGCGTCTGCCCCACGCTGCACTTGCTGCTCATGCGAAACAACCATGCCGATTCGCTCGGCACGATTGTCGCATTGTTTCCCACCACATACGCAGGGCATTCCGCGCCAACTGCCCACTCGCCTCAACTTCACATCCTCTCCACCGTGCCCGTCCCGGGCGAATGGCGTTCACGTTGTCACCCGTGTTATTGCCATCGTACTCCTCCCGCCCCGCCCTCTTGCGTAAAATTCATCGACGTGGTTGACAAAGCGTGCGTCGGTGCGCTAAAATTATAGTGAAACGTTTCGTCTGAGGAAAGGGGTAACGAGTATGTTCGTAAGCAGCAGGGAGATGCTCCTGACCGCGCAGCGCGGCGGCTATGCCGTGGGCGCGTTCAATTTTGAGAATATGGAGATGCTCATGGCGATAGTGAGCGCTGCCGAGGAGATGCGCGCGCCGGTGATGCTCCAGACCACGCCCTCGACCGTGAAGTACGCGTCGGTGGGCCTGTTCGCGGCCATGGCGCGCGAGCTGGCCGAGCGCGCCAGCGTTCCGGTGGCGCTGCATCTGGACCACGGCAGCAGCTTCGAGCTGGCGCAGGCGGCTGCGCAGGCCGGCTATACGAGCGTTATGATAGACGGCTCGCAGCTGGAATTTGAGGGCAACGTGGACGTGAGCCGCCGCGTGGTGGAGATGGCCCGGGGCTTTGGCATACCGGTCGAGGCCGAGCTGGGCACCGTGGGCGGCAAGGAGGACTCCACCGTGGCCAAGGGCATTGCCTACACCGAGCCCGACAAGGCGGCCGAGTTCGCCGAGCGCACCGGCATCGACTCGCTGGCCGTGGCCATAGGCACGGCGCACGGCATATACAAGGGCACGCCGCATCTGGATATACCGCGCCTTGGCGAGATACGCAAGGTCGTGTCCATACCGCTGGTGCTGCACGGCGCTTCGGGCGTGCCGGACGACCAGGTGCGCGCCTGCGTGCAGAGCGGCATCTGCAAGGTGAACTACGCCACCGAGCTGCGCATCGCCTATTCCGATGGCGTGAAGGAGTTCCTCGCCGAGCAGCCCGGCGCGTTCGATCCCAAGAAGTACGGCGCGCGCGGCATGGAGCATGTGCGCGCGGCGGTCAAGTCGCGCATGGAGATCTGCGGCTGCGTGGGCAAGGCCTGACAGGCCGCGCGGGGAGGAACGTATGCAGTACCTTATGGGGATAGACGTGGGCACGTCGGGCGTCAAGACCGCCCTGTTCGACCTGGACGGCAACGCCGTGTGCCAGGTCACGCGCCCGCTTACCGTTACATATCAGCGCCCCGGCTGGGCTGAGCAGTCGCCCGACGACTGGTGGCGCGCTATATGCGAGGCCACGCACGAGATAGCGCAGCGCGCGTCGCTCAGGCCCGGCGAGCTTATGGGCATAGGCATAGACGGCCAGAGCTGGTCAGCCATACCGGTGCGCCGCGACGAGGGCGCGCTGTGCCCCACGCCCATCTGGATGGACACCCGCTGCGAGGACATCTGCGCCGAGTACCGCAGCGCCCTGGGCGAGGAGCGCGTGTTCGAGGTCTGCGGCAATCCGCTCATGCCCAGCTACACGCTGCCCAAGGTCATCTGGCTCAAGCGCACGCAGCCCGAGGTCTACGACCGCGCCGAAAGGATACTTCAGTCCAACGGCTACATCGCCTTCAAGCTGACCGGCGAGTACAGCCAGGACGTGTGCCAGGGCTACGGCTGGCAGTGCTTCGACATGCGCCGGGGCCGCTGGGACGAGGGGCTGTGCGAGGCGTTCGGCATCGACGCGCGCCTGCTGCCCGCAATAGTGCCCTGCGACCAGGTGATAGGCCGCGTGACCCGCGAGGCCGCCGAGGCCACCGGCCTTTTCGAGGGCATACCGGTGGTGGCGGGCGGTCTGGACGCCGCCTGCGGCACGCTGGGCGCGGGCGTCATCGCGCCCGGCCAGACGCAGGAGCAGGGCGGCCAGGCGGGCGGCATGAGCATCTGCCTGGACGAATACCGGGCCGACCCGCGCCTGATACTCTCCTGGCACGTAACGCCGGGCAAGTGGCTGCTGCAGGGCGGCACGGTGGGCGGCGGCGGCACGCTCAACTGGTTCGAGCGCGAGCTGGGCGCTCAGGAGCGCGCCTGGGCCCGGGAGCAGGGCGGCAACTCGTTTGAGCAGCTCAGCCGGGAGGCCGGCGAGGTGCCGGCGGGCAGCGAGGGGCTCATATTCCTGCCGTACATGGCGGGCGAGCGCTCGCCGCTGTGGAACCCGGCCGCCAAGGGCGTGTTCTACGGGCTGGACTACACCAAGACCCGCGCGCATATGGCCCGGGCGGTCATGGAAGGCGTGGCCTATTCGGTCAGGCACAACATCGACGTGGCCGAGCGCTGCGGCGCGCACGTGGGCGAGCTGCGCGCCATGGGCGGCTCCGCCAACAGCCTGGTATGGACGCAGCTGAAGGCCGACGTGCTGGGGCATACCTTCGTGGTGCCCGATTCCGACAACGCCACCACGCTGGGTGCGGCGCTGCTTGCGGGCGTGGGCGTGGGCGCGTATGCCGGGTATGAGGAGGCCGTCGGGCGCACCGTGCGCATACGCCGCCGCCATGAGCCCAACGCGGAGCTGGCCGGCGTGTACGGCGCGGGCTACGAGCGCTATCTGGCGCTGGGCGAGGCGCTCAAGGGCTTCATGAAGTAAACACGCCCGGGGAAGCGGGCGGCACTGGCTGCCTGCGCTCCCGGGGGACGATGCGACTTACTTGAGAAAGAAGTGATACATAATGAAAGCAGCGGTTCTTCACGCCAATATGGACGTGCGCTACGAGGATTACCCCACGCCGGAATGCGGCGCGGGCGAGGTGCTGGTGCGCGTGCACATGACCGGCATATGCGGCTCCGACGTGCCGCGCGTGCTCTATAACGGAGCGCACAATTACCCGATAGTGCTGGGCCACGAGTTCTCCGGCGTGGTGGAGAAGGTGGGCGAGGGCGTAAAGCGCGTCAAGGTGGGCGACCACGTTTCGGGCGCGCCGCTCCTGCCGTGCATGGAATGCCCCGACTGCCAGCGCGGCAACTTCTCGCTGTGCAAGCATTACAGCTTCATCGGCTCGCGCCAGCAGGGCAGCTTTGCCGAATACGTGGTGCTGCCCGAGCGCAACGCGATAGTGTACGACCCCGCCATACCCTTTGAGCAGGCGGCCTTCTTCGAGCCCTCCACCGTGGCGCTGCACGGCCTGATGCTGAACGACTATCGCGGCGGCGGCCATGTGGCGATACTGGGCGGCGGCACGATAGGCCTGTTCACGGCGCAGTGGGCGCGCATATACGGCGCGGCCGACGTGACGGTGCTGGACGTGGTGCCGGAGCGCCTGGAGCTGGCGCGCAAGCTGGGCGCGACCTATACCGTGAACACCATGGACCCCGACTTCCGCGAGCAGTGCGACAGGATAACCGGCGGCCGCGGCTTTGACTACACCTTCGAGACCGCAGGCGCCGTGCCCACCATGCACATGGCCTTCGAGCTGGCCGGCAACCGCTCGCACGTGACCTTCATAGGCACGCCGCACAAGGAGATAACCTTCACCGCCAAGGAGTGGGAGCTGCTCAACCGCAAGGAGTTCAAGCTGACCGGCTCCTGGATGAGCTATTCCGCGCCCTTCCCGGGCAGCGAGTGGGAGCTGACCGCGCACTACTTCGCCAACGGCCAGCTGCGCTACGTGCCGGAGCTCATATTCAGGAAATTCGACCTCAAGGACACCATGGAGGCGTTCAAGCTCTACACCGTGCCGGGCGCGGTGCAGGGCAAGCTCATGCTGGAAGTAACAAAGTAATAGGAGGATACTGCAATGAGACCCGCATTCATAGACCCCAAGTCGGTACCCCAGCGCCGCCTGTATAACGGTGCCAGCGTGCCCACGCTGGGCCTGGGCACCTTCGGCTCGGACCACTATTCGGGCGAGCAGGTGGCCTACGCCGTGGGCGAGGCGCTCAAGTGCGGCTACAGGCTGCTGGACTGCGCCTCGGTCTACGGCAACGAGAAGCTCATAGGCGAGGTGCTGGCCAAGGCGTTTGCCGAGGGCACCGTAAAGCGCGAGGAGCTGTTCATACAGTCCAAGGTGTGGAACGACATGCACGGCCAGGGCGACGTGCTGCTGAGCCTGGCGCAGACGCTCAAGGACCTGGGCCTGGACTACGTGGACGCCTACTATGTGCACTGGCCCTTCCCCAACTACCATGCCCCGGGCTGCGACGGCGACAGCCGCAACCCCGACTCCAAGCCCTTCAGCGTGGACGAGTTCATGGGCGTATGGCGTCAGATGGAGCGCATATACGACATGGGCCTCGCGCGCAACATCTGCATGTCCAACATGACCGTGCATAAGCTGGAGCAGGTGCTGCCGCTGTGCCGCGTGAAGCCCGCGCTCATCGAGCTGGAGCTGCACCCCTCCTTCCAGCAGAAGGCCCTGTTCGACTACGTCGTGGCGCACGGCATACAGCCGGTGGGCTTCTGCCCGATAGGCTCGCCCGCGCGTCCCGAGCGCGACACCACCCCCACCGACGTGGCTGACACCAAGCTGCCCGAGGTCGTGGAGGTCGCCAGGGCGCATGGCGTGCATCCGGCGATAATCTGCCTCAAGTGGGCGGCCCAGCGCGGCGCGATACCGATACCCTTCTCCGCCAGCGCGGACCACATACTGGACAACCTGCAGGCCGTGGTGAGCGACCCGCTGACCGATGCCGAAATGGCGCTGCTTGAGAAGGCGGACTGCAACTGCCGCCTGATAAAGGGCCAGGTGTTCCTGTGGCCGGGCGCGACCGACTGGCAGGAGCTGTGGGACGGCGAGGCGTAAGCCGCGCTGACGCAGGCGCATAACCGCATACACAAAGATATCCCCGCTTCCCGGCGGTCATGGCCGGGAGGCGGGGTGTTTCGTGGCGGCAGGGGAGGCGCTCGAACGTGCGGCGCTGGCCGGTGTCAGCGCTTTCGGCCTATCAGCATCAGCCAGCGGTGCTCAAAGCATATCTCGCCGTCCTGCATGAAGGGCGCAAATCCTGTCGGCGCGCCGTGCGCCATGTCGTCCAGCATCATGCGCGTTATGGCTTCGCGCACGGCGGCGGGCGTTTGGGTGAGCTCCATCTAGGCGCTGAGACGCGTGGTAAAGCGCGCCGTTTCCTCGTGCTCTATCGAGTATCCGTGCGCGCGGAAGGGCGCAAGCAGATCTTCCCGGCTGAGCGTGCGCACATGCGAGGGGTCGCGCAGCGTCTCGATGCGGTCTGCGATGCCGCGCAGCGGTTCAGCGGCGGCCAGCATGTCTATGACCGCCAGCGTTCCGCCGCGCCTGAGCACGCGGTCCATCTCGCCAAAGGCCGGTTCGACCTGCGGAAAGTGATGGAACGACAGCCGCGTGAGCGCCATGTCGAAGCTGCCGTCGGCAAAGGGCAGGGCTTCCGCGCGGCCGTTCACGAAGTCGATGTTGCATATGCCCGCCTTGAGCGCCTCGGCCCGGCCCATGGCCAGCATCTCCGGCGTGGCGTCGAGGCAGGTCACGGAGGCGACGCGTGGCGCCAGTACCCGCCCGCACGCGCATGTTCCGGCAGCCGTCTCCAGTACGCGCGCATCGCGCGCGGGCGCAAGGCAGTCCGCCATGTGCATAAGATAATCCTGCCTGGAAAAGTGCAGACCGCCGCCTTCAAACGCGGGGGCCTGCCGGGCAAACGATGCGCGCACCCGGTCTATGTTGCCGCTCATGTGCTGCTCCCCACTTTCGTCCAGCGATAGCGCCATCGGAACAAATCGCATCCCCGCCACGCACTTCTCGCAGTCCGTGTCGCAAAAGCCCAGCGCGCGGTAAAAGGGCACGCCATAGGGCGAGGAGTTGACCGTCACCTGCCGGGCGTCGGGCAGCGCGCGCTTCACATGTTCAAGCAGCGCGCCCATCAGCGCCGTGCCCACGCCCCTGCGCTGATAGCGCGTCGCTACGAACGCCAGCGATATGTGGCAGGGCGCGCGCAGGCACATCACGCCCGCCAGCTCGCCGCCGATGAACGCGCCCCACATGGGCTGCTCGTCGCTTGCGCAGCGCGCGCGGTACTCCGCGCTGTCGATAACGTCGCGCCGGAACTGTTCGACACCCTCGGGAGGGTATTCAGGCGCTTCAAAGGCAAGGAAGGTCTCCCATACCAGCGCAAGCGCAGCGTCCAGCTCCTCGGCACCCAGCCGGCGCACCTGCGCGCGCCCGGCATCCGTCAGGGCCGTCATACCGTTACCCCCGTCTTGAATATGGCTAGGTCGCTCTTGTCCAGCGCCTCGGAGCGCGTACGCCGCTCGCCCGAGGCCACGCTCAGCGTGAGCGCCAGCAGCTCGTCCGCCAGAGCGTCCCGCGTCGCGCCCGCAAGCAGCCGCCCCGCGTCGAAGTCTATCCAGCCGCCCTTGCGCGCCGCCAGCGCGGAGTTGGTGGCTATCTTGAGCGTGGGCACGGGGCAGGTGAAGGGCGTGCCGCGCCCGGTGGTGAACAGCACCAGCTGGCAGCCCGCCATCGCCAGCGCCGTCGCGCTCACCAGGTCGTTGCCCGGCGCGCTCAGCAGCGTGAGCCCCGGCCGGCGCGCCTGCTGCGCGTAGGCTATCACGTCCTCGACCGGCGCGGAGCCGCCCTTCTGCGTGCAGCCCAGCGACTTGTCCTCCAGCGTGGTTATGCCGCCGTCCTTGTTGCCGGGCGAGGGGTTCTCATATACGGGCTGGCCGTGGCCCAGGAAGTACTGCTTGAAGTCGTTTATCAGGCGCACCGTGCTTTGGAAGGTGGCCTCGTCCCGGCAGCGGTTCATCAGCAGCTGCTCCGCGCCGAACATCTCCGGCACCTCGGTGAGCACCGCGCTGCCGCCCAGCGCGATGACCCGGTCGGACAGCGCGCCCACCACCGGGTTGGCGGTGATGCCCGAGTACCCGTCCGAGCCGCCGCACTTGAGTCCGATTACGAGGCGACTGGCGCTCAGCTCGACGCGCCTGTCGTCCGCCGCAATGTCGATGAGCTCCGCTATCAGCTCCAGCCCGCGCGCGTGCTCGTCGCTCTCGTCCTGCGCCGTCATGAAGCGCACGCGCCGCCTTTCCTCCTCGCTCAGCGCGTCGTGTATCGCGCTCAGCCGGTTGGTCTCGCAGCCCAGGCCGACCACCAGAACGCCGCCCGCGTTGGGGTGGCGTATCAGCGCCAGCAGCGCCTCGCGCGTGCGCGCCATGTCGTCGCCGGTCTGCGAGCAGCCGTAGGGATGCGCGTAGGCGGTCACGCCGTCTATGCTGCCGCGCGCCATGCCCTGCGCGTCGCGGCTGAGCGCGCGCACGATGCCGTTTACGCAGCCCACGGTGGGTATTATCCATATCTCGTTGCGTATGCCGACCCGGCCGCCCGCGCGCTCATAGCCCATGAACGTGCGCGGGGACACGTCGGGTAGCGGCGCAGCCGGCACGGGCGCGTATGTGTAGCTCAACTGGCCGTCCAGATTGGTGCGCACGTTGTGTACATGCACCCATTGCCCGGCGGCGATGTCGCGCGTGGCCCGGCCTATCGGGAAGCCGTACTTTATCACGTTTTCGCCCGCGCGTATGTCGCTGAGCGCCAGCTTGTGCCCCGCCGGAATGGCCTCGGCCGCGCCGCATTCGCCCGCGCTCAGCGCGCGCAGCGCGACCGCCACGTTGTCGGATGGGTTTATCCTCAGTATGCTGTCCATATTGCCTCCGCTTGTCAAGCCCGACTGCCGGGCGAAATGAGCCGCGCGCAGGAGCGCAGTCCCGCGCGCCGCAGGTCGGACGGTGCTGCCAGCCGCACAGGCAGACGCGCGGCTGGGTACGCCCATGCGGCCCGGAACCGGTTGCGCAGAGCCGCCGTACCAAAACGTCCTGCGCATGTATGCGCTTGTTTGCACTCATGCGCGCATGTGTGTCATGTAACAGCGCGCATCATGTTGCCGTATCGCAAATGGCATTGCCGACCGCGCGGCGCGTGCGCATGTTCATTTGCATACGCCAACGCGCCTTTTCATCCAAGAACAAACTGCGGCGTGTTTCTGCATCGCAGACAGCATTGCCGACCGCGCAGCGCGTGCGCATGCTCATTGGCACACGCGCCTTTTCAGCCCGGAACCGTCCGCGCCGCGTTGCCGTATCGCAAATGGCATTGCCGCCCGCAAGGCGCAGCTTGATGAACCTTGTGCGCACCAATGCGCCCACGTTGCCCGGAACCGTCCGCGCCGTATTGCCATATCGCAAATGGCATTGCCGCCCGCGCGGCGCATGCGCATGTTCATTGGCATACGCCAACGCGCCCGCGTTGCCCGGAACGATCCTCGCAGCGCTGCCTCATCCCAATGCCCTGCACATGTATGCAACTCCAGCGCACACGCGGCCCGCAACTCCTGCCAGCGCCATTTCCTTGCGCAGACCGCGCGCGCCGTACTTTATCCAATCTCCTCGACCGCCCTGCGCATGCCGACGCTCCGTATGCGCTCGAGCGCGCCCGCCACCGCGTCCTCCAGCCCGGCGATGCGCGTCAGATCCTCGCCCCAGAAGTCCTCGCGCGCGAGTATCGCGTGGGCGTAGCCGCGCGCGTCCAGGCGGCAGGCCGCGCTCACGGCGTCTATCACGCGCTCGTCGTCGGATATGGGGTAGGGGCCGTCGGCCGCCTGGCCGAAGTAGCCCCCGTCCGTGCGCTCGCCTGTGTAAAAGCTCAGCATAGCCGCCAGCGAGAAGGCCGTGCGCCGGGGGAGCGCGCCGCGCGCGACGTTGTCCCTGAGCGTGGGCAGCAGCCGCGCGCGCCACTTGGCAAACGAGTTGAGCGATATGCTCAGCAGCTGATGCCGCACATACGGGTTTGCAAAGCGCTCCAGCACGCTCCCCGCAAAGGCGCGCGCCTCCTCGGCGGGCAGGGGCACGCAGCCCGCCGCCTCGTCGAACATGAAACCCTCTATGAAGCGCCGCATGGTCGCGTCGCGCATCATGTCCAGCACGGTGCGGCACCCGGCGAGGTAGGCCGCGTGCACGCTGGACGTGTGCGCGCCGTTGAGCAGGCGCACCTTGCGCTCCTTGTAGGGCCGTATGTCGCGCGTGAATACCACGGGCAGCCCCGCCCTGTCCAGGGGCAGCTCGGCGCTTATGTCGCGCGGGGTCTCGATGACCCACAGCGCGAAGGGCTCGCCGGTAGTGAGCAGCGCGTCGTGATAGCCCAGCTCGCGCTCTATCGCGTCCGCCTCGTCCCGCGGATAGCCGGTCACTATGCGGTCCACCAGCGTGCAGGCGAATACGCACTCCTCCCCGACCCAGCGCTCAAACTCCGCGCTGAGCCCCCAGGCGCGTGAGTAGCGCATCACGCACTCCCGCAGCAGGTCGCCGTTGCGGTCGTTCAGCTCGGTGGGCAGCATTATCAGCCCGTGCCAGCCGCCGAAGTGCTCAAAGCGCTTGAGCAGCAGCTGGGTCAGCTTGCCGGGGAAGGTAAGGCTCAGCCCGTCGCCCGGGAAGGGGTCGTCGGCGCGGAACTCTATGCCGGACTCGGTGGTGTTGCTTATCACAAAGCGCAGCTCCTCGCTGCGCGCCAGCGCCCAGAGCGCCTGCGCGTCGCGCCAGGGGTTGAGCGCCGCGCCTATCGAGCGCACCACGCGGCTGCTCACGAGCGGATTACCGTCCGCTCCCGCGCCGCGCAGCTGCACCGTGTACAGGCAGTCCTGCGCGCGGAAGGCGTCCAGATCGCCGTGCGCGCGGGGCTTTATCACGGCTATGTTGCCCGCAAAGTCGCCGCTCTCGTTGGCGATGTCTATCATCCAGTCCGCAAAGGCGCGCAGGAAGTTGCCCTCGCCGAACTGCGCTATGCGTATCGGGCGCTCGATGGGGCGGTATATCTCATTTATCTGCTTCATCTGCGACCTCCCTGCGCCCGCCGTTTATCTCCTGCAGGTGCGCGCGTATGCGCTCAAAGCTGAGCTGGCTTATCACATGCTCTATGCGGCAGGCGTCGTCGGCCGCCGTGTCCTCGTCCACGCCCAGCCGGGTCAGAAACTCGGTGAGCACCGTGTGCCGCTCGTAGACCTGCTCGGCCATGGCCTGACCGGCCTCGGTCAGGTGGATGCCGCCCCCGTCGTCCACGGTTATCAGCAGTGCGTTTTTCAGATTGGCCATGGCGACCGACACGCTGGGCTTGGAGAACTCCATGTAATTGGCTATGTCTATCGAGCGCACGAAGCCGTTGCGCTGCGTGAGCACCAGTATGGCCTCCAGGTAGTTTTCGCGGGATTCCTGCACCTTCATGGGGCGCACCTCCTTCATGTTCCGGACGATATGCGGCGGGCTATTTCCAGCGCCGTTTCGCGCGCGGTGAGCCGGGTCACGTCCATCGGCTGCGCGTCCAGAGCGCCGTACAGGGGGAGCCTTGGCAGCGAGCGCTCAAGCACGTCGGGCGTGCGCACGCCGCGCTTTACGTCGCCCATTATGCGCCGCTCAAGCTCCCCGGGCGAGCAGACGAGGGCGAATTTGTGCAGACGGAATTCGCCCTTTAGCCGCCCCGCTATGTCGTCGATTATGCTCTGCTGATGCATCACCCAGCAGAATATCACGTTGTCGTAGTGCGGACAGGCGATGAAGCCGTTCAGCAGATGGCAGATGTTGTCCACCACCATCCTGCGCGTATATTCGTCCACCACGAAGGGTCGCGCGTCCCAGCACCAGTCGCCGTCCAGGAACACGTTGCGCTCCAGCACCGCCTGCAGCTCGCGGCACGCGCTGGTCTTGCCCACGCCCATGGTGCCGCATACGAATATCACGTTCTTCATGCTATACCTCGGCGATGAACTGGGTGTCGCACTCGGTCAGCTCGTAGCGCGCCTCGCCCAGCTCGAACACCGCGCCCTGCGGCTCGTCCACATGCACGTCTATCACCATGTGGTCGTCCATACGGTTTATGCGCACGGCCACGCGCCCGCGGGGAGTGGTCACGCTGCCCGCGATATAGCCAAGCCCCGTAACGGGCTGCGGCCTTATCGCGATGTGCTCCCAGCCCGCGCCGTCCTGGTCTATGCCCAGCAGGTACTGGAAGAGATACCGCGTGACCGCGCCGAACATGGGGTGGCTGTGAGAGCGCTCGCCGCCCAGCGGCCAGCATTCCCACAGCGTGGTCGCGCCCCTGTCGCGCATGCGCGCGAAGGACACGTCCTTGTCGGAGGCCAGCAGCTCGTACGCTACCTGGGCGCGCCCGCGCTCAAACAGCACGCGCGTGACTATGTCGGTGCCGAATATGCCCGTGTCGTAGCAGCCGGTGGCCTCGTAGTGGCGCACCATGCGCTCGAAGGTGCGCTCGTCGCCCAGGCCTATGTCCACGGCGAAGGCGTTCGCGCCCTGTATGTTGCCGGCAAAGTCGCCGGTCTCCGGGTCGAAGTAGTTGTCCATTATGGCCTTTGCGCGCGCGTCTATGCGGCCCCTGAGCAGCCCGTCGTGCTCGTGTACGCCCAGCACCTCGCATATGGCCAGCACCTCGCGCATGGACTTTATGTAGAAGTAGTTGTTCACAAACGGCGCGGGTATGGCTATGTCGTCGGGCGTGCACCAGTCGCCCAGGCACCACTGACCGGGGTTGTCGCTGGTTATCAGGTCGCCCTCGCTGTGGGCCTCCAGGTAGTCGAAGTACTTCATCATGCGCGGCAGCATGCGGCGCATGGGCTCCGCGTCGCCGTAGTGCAGGTAGTAGCACCACGGCACATGCACTATCGCGCAGCCCCAGCCGCCCGGGCCGCCGCCGCAGCGCGTGTAGGGCGCGGTATACTGCACATGTCCGCTCACGTCGTCCTGGCAGTCCTCTATGTCGCGCAGCCACTTGCGATAGAAGGAGTGCGCGTCCAGCGTGAGCATGGCACTTTGGCAAGCCAGCTGGCCGTCGCCGGTGTAGCCGCGGCGCTCTATGTGGGGGCAGTCGGAGGGTATGCCGGCGTGCATGTTGGTCAGCTGGGTGCGTATGTACGCCTCGTACAGCCAGTTGAGCGCTGAGCCGGAGCTCTCAAATGTCGAGGTCACGGCTATGTCCTCGTGTATCACCAGACAGTCGATTACGTCGGCCTCGCCCTTTACCGCGAAGTAGCGGAAGCCGAACCAGGTGAAGCGCGCCCGCAGCGTGCGCTCACGGCCGTCCAGTATGAAGCGCTCGCACTGGCCGTGGCGGTAGTCCTCGTCCAGCGCGCCGCCTTTCAGCTCCTCGCTCAGGTGGAGGAGCACCTCGCCCTGGGCGCCCTTGCGGGAGCGCAGCACGGGCGTGCCGGTAATGTTCTCGCCCGCGTCGTAGACCGTCCAGCCGTCGCGCTCGCCGAGCCTGCGCGGAGCTATGTGGCGTATCACCGCGTCGGCGGGGCAGTCCTGCGGCTGGTAGGAGGTGTCCATGTCCCCGAGCTCGCGGCAGGGCAGGAACTCCTCCCCGTCGTATTCGGCCTCCAGCCAGCCGTCCCGGCTCAGCTCCATGCGCTGCGTTTCGCCCATGAACAGGTCGTATTCCACTATCGGGCCCTGCGCCCAGCGCACCTGCGGGCCGGAAAGGAAGCTGTGCGCGCCGCCCTCGTCGGTCACGTTCAGTCGGTAGGCCAGGCGCACGTCGCCGTAGCGCGCGGTGCCGGGGTCGTCGCTCCAGGTGGGCTGGCCGAACCAGCCCGGCGCGAGCATCACGCATATCGCGTTGCGGCCCGGGCGCAGGTAGCCTGCCACGTCGTAGGTGAGGTAGTAGGCGCGGTGGCGCAGCTCCTCGCGGAAGGGCTGGCCGCATACCGTGAACTCGCGTCGGCAGTAGTCGGAAGTGACCGGCGCAAACATGTCGCCCGACACGCGCGCGCCGTTAATGTACAGCTCAAAGAAGCCCAGTCCGCAGATGTTGATTTCGGCGGCGGATACCTCGCCGTCCAGCTCGATGACCTCGCGCATGAGCGGGCAGTCGCAGCCCGCGGCGGGCGCCACCCACTTTGCGCCGCCAAACACCTCGTCAAACGTCATTTTCCGTTCCTCCGTTTGTATGATTTTTCTCCCGTCAGGAGCAAGGCCGCGCAGCTCCCGGCCGCGCGCGCCGATAAACGCATTATCAGTGGTAATTATACCATACAGCCGCCGAAAGCGGAATACCCTGTTGCGCGCCGAGGGGCATATGCGCAGGGCGGGCGGTGAGTGCGATGTCGCAGCTGTGTAGGTGCGCAGGCCGGGCAGGGGAGCCGCGCCCGCGCCTGAGCAGTGAGCGCGCCGCCCGCCCCGGGCTGCATAAGCAGGCCGGGCAGGGGAGCCGTGCCCATGCCCGAGCAGGGAGCGCGTTGCCCACCCAGGGCTGCATAAGCAGGCCGGGCAGGGAGCCACACCCGCACCCGTACAGTGAGCGCGCCGCCCGCCCCGGGCTGCATAAGCAGGTCGGGCGGTGGAACCGCACTCATCCGCGCATATGCGCGCAGGCCCGCCCATGACGAGCGCAGCCCGCATCGCACCGCGCGCGCACAGGCCGGGCAGGGGAGCCGCACCCACATCCGCGCAGTGAGCGCCGTTCCCCAGTAAACGCGCGTTGCCGGTCAGGGCGCATGTGGGCTACCGCACGTCCGCGAAGTGAGCGACATGTTCGCACATCGGCGCGCCGCGCGCACAAACCAGGCAGGAGAGCCGCGCCCACGCCCGTACAGTGAGCGCGCAGCCCGCATCGAATCGCGCACACAGGCCGGGCAGGAGAGCCGCATCCATCTGCGCAGTAAGCGCCGTTCCCCAGTAAGCGCGCGTTGCCGGTCAGGGCGCATGAGGCTATCGCACGTCCGCGAAGTGAGCGACATGTTCGCACATCGGCGCGCCGCGCGCACAAACCGGGCAGGTAAGCCGCTCATGCGCCAACCCACCTATGCCCTCTCCCCGTCTTGACAGCGCTCTGCCGGTCAGTATAGAATGGTAGCTGGAAATTTGCGTAAAGGAACGGCCCGGCGCATCCGGGCGCGCCCCGGGCGCGTCAAATATGCGGAATGCGGCTGCGGGCAGGATGTGATATGGCAAGAGAAGAGATACTTATGAGGGCACGGGAGCTGTTCGCGGGCGGGGACGGGCGGCCGCGGCTGGGGCTTGCGCCCATGGCCGGCGTTACCGACCTGCCGTTCAGGCTGCTGTGCCGCGAGATGGGCGCGGACTTCGCCGTGAGCGAGATGATAAGCGCGAAGGGCTTTCTGCTCAACCGCAGGCCGGGCGACAGCGTGCGCGCGCTGTACACCGTCGCGCCCTGCGAGACGGTGGGCATACAGCTCTTTGGCAGCGAGCCCGAGCTCATCGCCCAGGCGGCGCACGAGTTCGCCGCGCGCGGCTGCGCGTTCATCGACATAAACATGGGCTGTCCCATGCCCAAGATAACCGGCAACGGCGAGGGCTCGGCGCTCATGCGCACGCCCAGGCTGGCGGCCGAGATAGTGCGGCAGGCGGCTCGGGCCATAGACGTGCCGCTCACGGTCAAGATGCGCGCGGGCTGGGACGATGCGTCGGTCAACGCGGTGGAGCTAGCCTGCCTGGCCGAGGAAAACGGCGCGGCGGCCGTGTGCGTGCACGGGCGCACGCGCGAGCAGTACTATGCGGGCCGCGCCGACTGGAGCGTGATAGCGCGCGTGAAGCGGGCGGTGAGCATACCCGTAATGGGCAACGGCGACGTGACCGGCCCCGGGGACGCGCGGCGCATGCTGGAGGAGACCGGCTGCGACGGCATAATGATAGGGCGCGGCGCGCAGGGCGACCCCTTCATATTCGGCCGCATACGCGCCGCGCTGAGCGGCGGCGCGCAGGCCCAGCCCGGCCCGCGCGAGATACTGGAGACCATCCGGCGGCATACCGATATGCTGGCGGCCTGGCGCGGCGAGGCGGTGGCCGTGCGCGAGATGCGCAAGCACATCGCCTGGTACCTGCACGGGCTGCGCGGCAGCGCGCAGGTGCGCGCCGGGCTGCTCACCCAGACCGACCCCGCCGAGATAGACCGCAGGCTGGAGGACTATCTCCTGAGCCTGTGAGCTACGTGTGAGGGCCGAATACCTGGTCGTGGCGGGCCATTATGCCGTTGTACAGCGCAAACGAGCGCGCGGGCCGCGGGGGCTGAGCGTCCGGCTGCGGCTCGGGCGGCGGCTCGGACGGCGTTGCCCGCCGGGCGTATTCCGTCTCGAAGAACATATCAGGCATATCCTGCGCGGCCTCGCGGCGGACGGCGCCCGGGCGCTCGTCGGGGTCGGGGGAATATGTAGCGGCCGCGCCGGCGCTGGCCTGCCATGCGGCCCAACGGTCGGCCTGGTCCGTGCGGCTCAGCGCGGAAAAGCCCGTGCGTTCGCCTGCGGCGCGGCGGCGTTGGGCGCTTTGTATCAGCATGAAATTGTCCATGTGCGCACCTCCTCGCTACATCGTATGCACGGGCGCGCATTTGGTTCGCGCAACAGCCCGGCCCTGCAAAGGGGAGCCTGACGGGCGGAACGCGGCCCCCAGCGCGCGCTTCCCACGGCCGTGCGGCGGCGCGATAAAAAATTTCGGCAATTTCAAACTTTTATCCGAAAAACAGTAGCGGCGGGGCGCAGCGATGTGCTATAATATCACAAACTGGTCATATACACATATACGCATGACAACATAACTAAACGCGATAACGCAATACTATGGATGGGCGGGATGAGAATTGGCCAAGAAGCAGGGGTACGGCAGACAGTCTGCCAACGTTCCGACCGGGGATTATCGAGGATATAAGCGCGCCATAGAGGAGCGGCGCAGGAGCATGGGCATGGATACGGACGAGGCGCGTTATTCCGATTACGCGCGCGAAAACATGGATGATGGAGCGCCTGACATGGATGAGGTGGACGCGGCGGCGGCTTCGGCCTACGCCCTCTCCGCTTCCCAGGAGGACGGCGAGCTGGCTGACGCGCTTGGGCAGACCGCCGCGCCCGAGGAGGACGAGGATTCGATGCCCGCGCCGCGCCGCCGTGCGCGCGCCTATCGCTCGGGCCAGCCCGCGCCGCGCGTGGAGCCCGAGCCCGAGCCCGCGCAGTACGAGGAGCCGCAGGACGTACAGGAGCCCGAGCCCGGGGAGCGTCCCGCGCGCCGCACCGCGCCGCGCGGCGGCGAGCGCAGGCACGCGCAGCCCGAGCGCCGCGAATACGCGGAGACCGCGCATGCATCGCGCCCCGCGCGCAAGGCGCACCCCGCGCCGCGCGACGAGGCTGAAGGCGCGGACGAGCTGGAGGACTATCGCGGCGACGACGCCGCTTACAGCGACGACGTCTACGCGCCCTACGAATACGAGGAGGACGCCGAGGGCGACTACGAGGAGGAGGGCAGCGCCACCGAGTGGGCCGACGGCATAAAGCGCGCCCTGGGCAAGGGCAAGGCCGGGTTCATGGCCCTGCGCGCCAAGGCCTCGGGCGGCAAGAAGCGCCGTCCCGCGCCCAAAAAGCGCCCCGCTGCGCAGCGCAAGCCCCGTCCCGCGCCGGTCGAGGAGGAGCTGCCCGAGCTGGCTGCGGAGGAGACCGCGCCGCAATACGAGCAGAGCGCGCCCAGGCCCGCGCGCCGCGTGCAGGTGGACATGAGCGAATACGACTCGGTATCGCGCGAGCTGGAGTCCATCGAAGAGCCCGCGCCGGTGATGTCCCGCCGCGAGCGGCGCATGCTGCAGGAGCAGCGCCAGGCCGAGGCCGCGGAGGAGAGCGCCCAGGTCAGCATAGTCAGCCGCAAGGCCATGCGCGCCCAGCAGGAGGAGGCTGCGGCCGAAGCCGCGCCCGAGCCCGCCGAGCCTGTCGAGCCCACCGCCGAGCCCGAGACCCAGCCCGCCGGGGAGACGCCC